>JAYUXQ010000872.1:0-8681 GCA_043752905.1 Nannocystis sp.
GGAACTAGCTAAAACGGTCGCGGAGTCGCCGCGGCCGGGGCTCCAGGCGTAGAGCCAGCGGGAGGTGCCGCAGCGGGCGCTCGCGGAGGGCCTGGTAGCCGGGTCGGGAGCTTCGAGGGGTCGAGGCGTCGCTTTTTCTCTTTACGAGCAACTTTCGGATCTATGACGTATTCGTGCGGGGGTGGGGCGCAGCGGATCCCCTTGCCACGGACGCGCACCTGATCCTTCTTCAGTCCAGGGGGGGGCGTTGCCCCCCCGCGGGTCTCGTACCGCTCGAGCATGATGTAGAAGCACGGACCGCCCATCGGCGGCTTCTTGCGCTTCACGGCAGTGCACACCGCGGCCTCGTGCTCGGCTTGCGACGGGACATCATAGGTGGCGTACCAGCCGCTGCCGAGCAGTTGACGATACTCCGCTACCAAGACCATCGAGGGCCGCCGATAGCGCTGGAGCGCGCCCCTGGCGCGCTTCAGGTGTATCAGGTCGGTAGAAGGCGATGCTCGGGGCGGCGCTAGCGCGAGCCTCCTTCCTTCCAGGAGTCAGCGTGCTCTTTGTGGTTGGCCTCGTCGCACCAGCGGATGTTGTGGAACACGAAGCTCACCTCCTCCATCGGGGGGTCACTGTTGTTGCGGTCGCTCGCGTTCGGGGAGAGCAGGCGATACGATGCGATCCGCGCCTCGCTGATCTCGACGGTGAAGAAGTGCTCGGTCGTGCCGTCCCCGGAGTGATGCGGTCGGAAGAAGCGATAGATGCCGCGTATCTCCTCGTTGTTGCACAGAGCCCGGATGATGAGTGGCGTCGACGAGTCGAGGCGCTTGTGGATCTTGAATTCCTCATAAACGCGGCGTCCGGCGGCCCGGCCGGAGACCGGGTCGATCGAGCTGCGGATCTTGTGGTCGAGGTTGAAGCACTCGATGGTGCCCTCGCGACCGAGGCTGGTCTGTGTCGACTCACCCTCGATGCGCTCGTCGTTAGCGTACAACTCCAGATGAACGAATTCGGCCATGGTGCGTCGCACGTTAGACGAACTTAATTGCTGCTGCAAGAGGATTTTGCGGACGAACTTCTCCGGTCAGGGGCGGGCCGAGCGCGGGGCCGTGGGCACCCGGAGATCCACGCAGTCGCCCCGGCATCCCGGTCCGATCGCTCCGCACCTGCTGGCTCTCGACGATTTACTAACGTTGTAAGGTAGACGCTTCAAGACCCGGACGCGACCGCGGTATTTCAGCGGTGCGGTGATCCGACGGGACCGGGCGCGACTTACCAGTATAACATAACGACGTTTATTGGAGATGGGTCGCCCTGACTCCGGTACCTTGGCAGGGATGGCCACGCACGCGCAAGATCTGTGGGACATGGTCGACCCCGCCAAGGGGATGATGCCACAGGCGGAGTACGACTTTCGCAGCGAAGCCTGGCGCGGAGCGCCGTGGCACGTACGGCGTGTGCGGCTGGTCGAGGGCCTCTCGGACCTCTACTTCTTGACGCTGGACCTCGTGGTCGATGATCTCGACAGCGCAGTCGATCCGCTGCTCGGGTCGGCGTGCGAGTTGACGATTCGGCGCGGCGCGGCGGCACGTTCGGTGTGCGGACTGGTGCTCGAGCTGGCGGACCGCGGGGCGGTCGGGGGTCGGCGTCTGGTGCAGGCGAAGGTAGGACCGGCGCTGGCGCTGCTCGGCCAGCGGGTCAACACCCATGCGTGGCAGGACCGCACTGTGCCGGAGATCCTTCAGTCGGTGTTGACGGACGCGCTCGCGACGTATCGCCGGTCGGTGCGCCTGGACCTGGCCGCCAGCGACTATCCTCGGCGTGAGTACTGCTCACAGTTTCGCGAGTCGGACCTCGACTTCGCCGCGCGGCTGATGGAAGAGGAGGGCATCTCGTACTTCTTCGAGCACGAGGCGGGTACGGAGGTGCTGGTACTCGTCGATCACAACGCTCACTTCCCGGCGCTGTCCGACCGGGCCGAGAACGACGCGGTGCCGATCCTCGACGTCGAGCCGGAGACCGCGGCCCTCGAGTCGCTGCAGTCCTTCACATGGATCCGGCGGCTGCACAGCACGTCGGTGGCGCAACGTGACTTCGACTTCGTGCGACCCGAAGCGCCGCGCGCGTATGAGGATCGCGGCCGTGACGACGCCGGCCGCGACCGTGAAGTGTACTTCCACGACGAGCAGCCGTTCATGGATGACGGGGAGCGACGAGCTCGTCTGCGCCGGGAGCAACTCGCGACGGACGGAAAAGTGGCCAGCGGCGGCGGCAACGCGACGACCTTTCAGGCCGGGCTTCGCTTCCGTCTGGTCGATCACCGGCGCGGCGAACTCGACCGCATGTATGTGTTGACGCGGGTGGAGCACACGGGGGAGTGCCCCGAGGCGTTGATCGAGCAAGCCGACGCGCAGGCCGGGCCGCGCTACCGTAACACCTTCGAGTGCGCACCCGATGATGTGCCTTTGAGGCCGGCGAGGCGACGCATGAAGCCGCGGGTCCATGGCCCGACGACGGCGACGGTGGTGGGTCCGGAGAGTGAGGAGGTGCATACCGACGAGCACGGCCGCGTCAAGGTGTTGTTTTCGTGGGACCGGCTGTCGCCCAGGGACGACACGGCATCGTGGTGGGTACGCGTGGCGCAGGGGTGGGCCGGTCCAGGCTGGGGGTCGCTCTTCGTGCCTCGGATCGGTATGGAGGTGGTGGTCGAGTTCCTGGACGGCGACCCCGATCGGCCGCTCGTGACCGGGTGCGTGTACAACGGCCGCAACCCGCCTCCTTATACGCTCCCGGACGAGAAGACGAAGAGCACGATCAAGACGAACTCGTCGCCGAGCAACGGCGGGTACAACGAGCTACGCTTCGAGGACCAGGCGGGCGCCGAGGAGGTCTACCTGCAGGCCGAGCGCGACTGGAACACGCTGGTCAAGCTCAACAAGACGCTGACGGTCGGCGGCAACGAGATCGACACCGTGGCGATGAACCGCGCCGTGCAGGTGGCTCTCAACGACGCGCTCACGGTCGGGATGAACCGGGCCGAGACGGTCGGCATGAACAAGGCGGAGACGGTCGGCATGAACCGCGCGGTCACCGTGGCGCTGAACAACGCGGTCACCGTTGGAATGAACCAGACCGAGACGGTCGCCATCGCTGCGGCCCGCACGATCGGGGCGGCGTATCAGGTGAGCGTCGGAGCGGCGATGAACGAGAGCATCGGCCTCAGCAAGTCCGAGAGCATCGGGGAGTACAAGAGCGTCAGCACCGGGAAGAGTAGCTCCGAAGACGTCGGCGAGGACAAGACGGTGTACGTCAGCGAGAGCAGCACCGAAACGATCGGGAAGGACAAGTCCGTGGACGCTGGCGAGCACCTGATGCAGTCCGCTGGCAAGAGCGTCAGCGTCTCGGCCGGGGAACGGATGACGCTGTCGGCGGGGGATGACCTGACGGTGGTCGGGGAGAAGAAGGGGTTGATCGTGATCGAGGAGCAGCTGGTGATCAGGGTCGGGGAGGCGGCTATCGTCATGAAAAAGAACGGGGATATCCTGATTTCCGGGGCGAAGATCACGGTGACGGGGACGGGCGATGTGAAGGTCAAGGGGACCAAGGTCGCGGCGAATTGACCGCCTCGGAAGATAGAGTCCGTGATGAGACGTGTGCTTGACATATTGCATAGCAAAGCGCGAGGCTGCTTCTGATGCCCTGCACAGTCTTCGCCAACGGCCGGGGGATTGTCCACGAGGAGAGCGGCGGGAGCAGCACCGTGTTCCCGGACGTTTGCAAGACGCCGGTGGGCAACAGTACGCCGCCGATCCCGTACGCGAACACCGGGGACGCGAGGGACACGTCGGAGGGGCCGACCAGCGTCACGATCGACGGGTGCATGCCGATGGTCAAGGGCGCGAAGTACAGGAAGACGTCCGGGGATGAGCCGGGCACCACCGGGGGGGTGGTCAGCGGGGTCAACCGCGACGTCGCCGAGTTCACCAGCTACTCCTTCGACGTCAAGCTCGACGGCAAGAACGCGTGCCGGCTCGGCGATTCGCTGTTTCACAACCGCAAGAACGTGGCGGGATAAAATTAGCGGAGCAAGGTCGTGGCGCGCATCTCGTGATCCGAGGCGGCCCACACGAGGGTCGGCGCCGCGGCGCTGCGACGCGGATCGAGGGCGGCGAGGATAGTGAGCAGGAGGCCGCTCGCGGTGCCGGTGTCGCCGAGGCAGTCAGCCGGATGTTCGAGGCGGGCGTCGGGGGGGAAATGGTCACAGTTGCGGATGTGAGCGACGCCCCACTCCTTCGCAAACAGCCCCTCGCCGTTGAGACCGGCGTAGATGATGGGGATCTGGAGCGCCGTTGGTGACCCGGTGAGGATCTCGCGGATCGCCGCGGCGAGGCCGTCGCCGCGATGGGGCTCGGCGCTGTAGCGGTGGCCAGGTTCGTCGGCGGTGGTGACCGCGTCGACGTGACCCAGGAGGGGGCGGCCGAGGCGTGCGGCGGTGCCGTGGGCTGCGAGGAGGATGCTCGCGCCGGCCTCGCCCGGGGTGAAGCCATCGTAGACACCGTCCGCCCGGACGCGGTCTTCGTGGTCGAGGGCGGCGAGCAGGTCGGGCTCGTCGAAGCTGTCGGCGGCGACAGCGAGGGCGAGTGGCTCACCGGCTTCGATGCAAGAGATTGCCTCGCCGAGGGCGAGCAGACCGCTCGCACGACCGCGCGTGACGGTGCGCGCCTGAGCCGGATCGATGTGGAGGCTGGCCATCAGCGTGCGCAGGCACGGGTCGGGCCGAGCCAACGGCGCCAGACCCGGGTGGGCTCCTGGCAGGGCGAGGGTTACGGGTAGATATGAGCCAGCGGATCGTCGCTGGACGGGTGCACCGCCAAGGTGCGGGGCTCGCATGGAGCCGTGGCGTGGTTCACTGGCAAGGAGGTGGGTCACCGGAGCCAGGGCTTCGCTGGCTGCTGCGAAGGCGAGGCGCACGAGCTTTGTCTCATAAGCGGTCAAGCTCGCGGGGGTCTGCGGGAGCTCGGGAAGACGTGCAAGGGGGACGCGGGCTTGCACGAAGGGTTGGCCGCGGCGATCGAAGGTGTCGGACTCCTCGAACTTCATGATTCCGGCCCGTACCGCCGCCGCGGCGAACGGGGCGCGCAGGCCGACCGCACAGGTCAGGCCGACGCTCAGGATCTCGGCGCCGCGTTCACGGGCCACGCGGGTCGTCATCGGTCGGCTCCCGGACTGGCGAGCGTATGTTTGCGAGGTACTGTCACCCGGGCCCCCCCAGCTCGAGTTTCTTCAAAGCGATCTCGACGCGGTCGATGTGAACCATTCGCTTGTCGCATGTCAGGGCGCCGCGCCACTGTAAGTCGACGTGGCCCTCCCCGGGTTCGATGAGCAGCGTCTCGAGACTCAGCAAGATCGGCTCGGTGGTGCCGGCGACGTGCGCGCTGGCCGAGAGGTCGCATCGCGGGACGCGAAGGCGCAGGTGCGGCGTGGGCCAGAGGTTGCGCAACTCGATCGGCTCACCGCCACGGAGGATCCCGGGGTAGATCTGATCTGCTGGAGCAGTATGGAAATAGCGGGGGTCGAAGTCCGCGGGCAGGTAAGGCGCCCGGGTCGTCCGCCAGCGTTCATCGTAGGTCCCGACCCGGTCCCGGCGTGGCGACCATACCGGTGCGATCGGTCCAAAGCCGACCGGCGGTGGAGTGTCGCGCGCGTGCTGCATGGGTCGCGCTGGGTTCTCCAGGTTCGGCACATCCTCGTGATGGCCCGTGCCCACAGGATTTTCCGGGTCGAGCTCGCCGGTGTCCGGACGTCGCCCGCCACGGGCGCGCTCGTATCGCAGTGGCATGCGATAAAACGGCGCTGGAGACGCGGGGCCCTCCTGGCCACGCCAGCGGCGGTCACCCGTGACGCGGATCGTCTTGTCGATGGCGCCGACACGCAAGCTGACGTCGACCCGCTCGACCGGGCGGCCGTCGACAGCGGCGTCCCCGAGCAGCAAGACATCCGTGCCAGGTTTTCGCAGGTGCATCTCACCGGGATACCGCAAGCTCGAACGGTGCGGATCGCCGTAGAACTCGTCGGCAAGACGCAGCGGTCGCTGCTCCTCGGAAATACTCAGACGATTGCCGGTTATTGCGAATCTCGCGCATACAACTACATACAGCGCATCGACCCCGTGTTCATCGGGAAACAGCGTCAGTGTCGAGGTAAACGGAGTTTCGTTGTTTAGCTGGAGCACGGGCCCACGTTATCAACGCACACGTTATCATTACGCCCGGCGCCGGCACAACAGCATTCGCGCAGCGGCGCTTGACAAGCCCGACGTGGAAGTGGAAAGTACCGCTCTAAACGGAGGTTATCCATGTCTCGCTCTCGTAGTCTCGCCGAAGTCGTCCCGCTATCTGCACCGCTGGCCACACCGGTGGTCACACCGGTGGTCGTGGTCGGGCATGTGGTCGGAGTGTCGGCTCCGGCGCTGCTGGTCGAGGTGCGCGGGCATGGGGTCGTGCGCGCGCGGGTGGCGATACGACTGACCGAGGCCGAGGCCGCGGAAGCTGCCGCTTCCCGGGCCGAGGCCACGTTGGTGTTCCTGGACGACGACCGGACCCAGGCGCTCGTCATGGGTATCGTCCAGACCGAACTGCCGCGGGTAGCCGGCGCGACAGAGGCTCGCGTCGATGGCCGGCGAGTCGTGCTGGAGGGTAGTGAGGAGGTCGTGCTTCGGTGTGGGGAGGCGACGATCACCCTGCGCGCGAACGGCAAGGTCGAAATTCGCGGCGCTTACGTCGAGACCCGCGCCAGCGGAACGAACCGCATCAAGGGCGGCTCGGTACAGATCAATTAATAAGGATTCACCTTGGATCAGGTCGATGACGGCATCCTCTGGGAGGTGGTCGAGGTCCACCTCGACGAGGCAGAGTTCCAGTGGTCAATGTGGGAACGCGGGCTGACTGCGCCGTCATCGACCGTGACCGACGTCGCAGGCGTCGAGGCGCGACTCGACGCTCACGTCCAGGGGCTCGTATTGGCCGCGCCCGCGGTCGTCGAGCGGTTGCTGGCGCCGGCGCTGATGGATTATCAGGCTCACCGCGCCGCTGCGGCGAGCTGGGCCTGGTTGGCGGCCGAAGGGGACCGCGCGTTGGGTCCGTTGTGTGCGCGGCTGGTCGAGGGCGATCCTCCGGAGCGTCGCGGCATCGCCCGGGCTCTCGGACTCTGGGACGATGACGCTGTGACTTCGCATGTGGTGCCGCTCCTGCATCACGTCGAACCGGAGGTCCAGGCCGCAGCCCTGGAGGTGCTCGTCGACCATGGCAGCGCTCCGCGCGAGGTCGTCGCCGCGCTCGTCGGAGCGGCTTCTCCGGCCCTGTGGCGGGCATGCATCCGTGCCGGCGTGCCGGCGGCGATCGCCATGGGCCTGACGGGCGAGTTGGGGGACGATGCCTTCGACTTGGCGCTGTGGACAGGGCTCCAGCGGCGCCTCGGCGTGGCGCGCGAGGCCGCCTGGGCTGCTCCAGAGCGGCGCAGCGCAGCGCAGGTGCTCGGAGCCTGCGGTGGGGAGCGGGGGCTTCGGGTCCTCCTCGGGGCGCTGGGCGATCCCCGGCGTTGCCCAGCGGCGCTGTGGGGCCTGGGATTCACGGGACGGCGCGAGGCGGCCGACGCCTGCGCTCGCTGGCTCGCGCACGCGGAGCTCGGCTCGCTCGCAGCCGAGGCGCTGGCGGCGATCTCCGGCCTGGATCTGGTCGCCGAGCGAATGACGTTCCGTCGTTCGGACGACGACGACGACGACGACGACGCGCCGACCGAGGACGACGAGCTGACGTGCCCTGATCCCGACCGCGTCGGCGCGTGGTGGCAGGCCCGACGGGCGCAGTTCGATCCGCACACACGCTACCTGCACGGCGCACCGGCGACCGCAGCGACGCTGGCACCCGCGTTCGAGCGCGCCTCGATGCGAAGACGTCCCGGACTGGCGATCGAGCTGGCCCTTCGGACACGCGGAGCGATGTGGGTCGATCCGAGGTCGTTCACGGCGCGTCAGCGACGTGCCCTCGTCGGGGTCTCCGCGCTGCGCCTCGACCTGACCGCGGCGATCTTGGATTGAAGCACACCTCGACCGAAGGACCAACGCATGACCCTCGAACCTGATATCCATGACCGGCGCCTGTCGACGATGACCGCTGCCGCGTTCTATTGCATCTTCTCGCTGCTCGGCGCGCTCGTCAGCGGCTTCTTGACCATCGCCAAGTTCCGCTCGGCGGTCCAGTGTGACGAGTCGTTGCTGTCGGCGTGCCAGATCGGCAAGTGGTTCGACTGCAATACCGTGCTGACCAGCCCATGGTCGATCATATACTCCATCCCTATCTCGGTCTACGCCACCGCGTTCTATCTCGCGGGTCTGTGCCTCGCCACGTGGCTGCTGCGGAGCACCAGCGGGCAGCTCCGGGCCACCCGTCCGCTCCTTTTGGCCCATGCATGGATGGGTGTCCTCGTCACCCTCCCGCTCGCCTGGTACGCATTCTTCTCGCTGCGGAGCTTCTGCATTTTTTGCGTCCTGATCTATCTGATCAACATCGTCCTTTTACTGTCGGCTTGGATGATGAACGTTCGCGGCCCGTTCGCGGGCCTCGCCGAGCTGGTCGCGGCCCGTATCCCTCGCCGGACCTCCACCGCCCTCACGGCGATCCTCCTGTTCTCGGCTG
>JAYUXQ010000873.1:0-8679 GCA_043752905.1 Nannocystis sp.
ATGACGCGATGACGCGATGACGCGATGACGCGATGACGCGATGACGCGATGACGCGATGACGCGATGACGCGATGACGCGATGACGCGATGACGGCGAATGCTTCGTCGCGCCGAACTTTCACATCGCCGGGGGCCTCGCCTCGCTGTGACGGCCCTCGCCTCGGTCCTGGTCACGGCCACCTGTCCGCAGAAAAATCAGCGAGCTAGCGCATGGGAGCCGCGGCGGGGCGGCCAAAGTTTGTGCTTTGCAAAGGGGCGCGGGTCGGTCATCTTACGCGCCGCGTAGATTCATGGAAGCCGCCGCCGCCCCCGCCGTCTCGTCCGCCGTTGTTCCCGTGCCGCTCGCCGATTCGTCTCGGCGCTGGCTGTTGTTCGTGGCACGTCGTGCCCTGCGCAACGCCATGGCCCAGCGCAACCCGGGTGCGTTCGATCTGCCGGTCGGCAACGCCGAGCGCCCCGATGACCCGTGCCTGTTGACGCCGGCCCGGGTATTCGTGTCCTGGTACGACGGCGCCGAGCGAGTCGGCAGCCTCGGCTCGCTCGAGCCATGGTTGCCGCTCGAGCAGGCGGTCGCCCGCTACGCGGTGCATGCCGGCCTCGACCCGAAGTTGCCGGCCGCCCGGGCCTCCCGCTGGCATCGCCTCGTCGGCGAGATCTCCATTCTCGGGGCGCCGCAGGACCTGCCGGTCAGCGGCCTCACCGCGATCGCCGAGTCGCTGGTCCCCGGGCGTGACGGCATCATCCTCACCGCCGGCCCGCGCGGCGCTCGTCCGGCCTCGGGCCCGCTGCCCGCGGTCGGCATGGGCACCTCGAGCACCCGCCAGCAGGCGGTCTCCTTGCCCTCGGCGTGGCGGCAGTCACCGCGTGCCCGCGACTTCGTGGTCGCCCTGATGCGTACGGCCGGGCTCTCGCCGGAGCATGACGGTCCGCGCCTGCGTGTCCGCACCTTCCTGGCGGAGAGCTTCGTGGAGCCGGTCGCCGCGGTGATGCCAGCGGCTGTGAGCCGCGTGGCGCCCGAATTGCAGCTCGGCGTCTGAGGTAGCCGGTCCATGTGGCCGGTCGATGACAAGTGGCCCGGTGGCCAGGTGCCCAGGTGGCCTTCGATCTTGCGAGCTTACGCGGCGGCATGCCACACTGCGCGCGCCGGTCGTTCCCGCGCTTTTTCGACCGCCTGATCGTCTCTCTGGGCCGCACGGCCTGACTTTTCGCCGCGAGAACCAATCCATGCGAATGATCCTCATCGGCCCGCCGGGCGCCGGCAAAGGCACGCAGGCGCAAAGCCTGGTCACCACCTTCGGCATCCCGCACATCTCGTCGGGCGACATGCTGCGCGAGGCGGTGAGCGCCGGGACCCCGCTCGGCAAGACGGCGGCGGGCTTCATGAAGGACGGCCTGCTGGTCCCCGACGACGTCGTCATCGGCATGGTGATCGAGCGCATCGGTCACGAGGACTGCGCGCAGGGCTTCATGCTCGATGGTTTCCCGCGCACCTTGCCGCAGGCGGAGGCGCTCGACGTGGCGATGACCGGCTCGCAGGTCTCGCTCGACGCGGTGGTGTTGATCGAGGTGCGCGACGAGCTGATCCTCGATCGCGTCACGGGCCGTCGCACCGACCCGCTGACCGGCAACATCTACCACCTCAAGTTCAAGCCGCCGCCGCCCGAGGCGGTCGAGCGGCTCGTGCATCGCAGCGACGACACCGAGTCGGCTTGCTCTGCGCGCCTCGAGAAGTACCACCGCGAGACCACCCCGATCGTCCCGTTTTACGAGCGCAAGGGCCTGCTGCGGCGGGTCGACGGCGTCGGTTTGCCCGACGAGGTCCTGATGCGCATCGTCGCCGCGTTGCAGACCGTCGCCGCATGACCAACAGCAAGATCCGCTACTGGGCTCCACAGCTCGCCACCCTCGGCGCGATGCTGTGCGGTTTTCTGTCGATCGTCGCCGCCACCCAGGGTCGCTTCGCCGACGCCGGCTGGCTGATCCTGCTGTCGACCTTCCTCGACCGCGCCGACGGCCTGCTCGCGCGCTCGCTGCACGCCACCAGCGAGTTCGGCGTGCAGATGGACTCATTCGCCGACTTCTTCGACTTCGGCGTCGCCCCGGCCGTGCTGCTGTTCATCGCCCTGACCGCCGACCCGGCCCTCGGCTACGCCACCGGCACCGGCTACGCGCTGGTCGTCGCCGCCTGCGGGTTCTGGATCGCCGCGGCGACCTTCCGCCTCGCGCGCTTCAACGTCCTCACCGACAGCGCCCCCGACAAAAACCTGTTCAATGGCATCCCGACGACCCTGGCCGCCGGCCTGCTCGTCAACTGGTTCCTCGTCTGCCTCAAGTACGCGGCGCCGAGCAATCCGCTCGGAGCTGCCGGCGAGTTCAGCGAGCCGCACCTGTTCGGCGGATTGCAGCTCGGCCCCGGGGCGTGGTCCGTGTTCCCGATCGCCATGCTGGTCGGCGGCCTGCTGATGGTCTCGAACCTGCGCTGCCGCAAGTTCCTGCTGTTCAAGAACAAGGTCGGCTCGGTCGCGGTGCTGCTGCTGGTCGTCGGCGCCTTCGTGTGCCTGCTGCTGCGCGTGTTCCCCGAGTACATGGTCGTCCTGCCGACTCTGTGGATCTCGTTCTGGCTGATCTACGGACAGGTCGCCCCGAAGTACCGCGCCCTCGCGTCGCCTCCGCTGTTCCCGGTCGGCGACGACAAGTAGTCGACTCCCGCGGGGCACGGCCTGCCGCGTCAGCGACTCGAGCCTCGACCGCCTGCGCCCGCTCGAGCGCCGCGCCGACCTGGTCCTGCAGCTGATCCGCCGCGGCCGCCCGGTGCTGATGGCGCGGCGGCCGAAGCACAGCGCGCCGGCGGGGGGCCGGGCCAGCAAGTCAGCCGCACCCCGGCGGGCGCGGCGGGCCTGAGCCTCAGCCCTTGCGGTCGAGGCGGGCGCCGAGCGGGGCCGAGCCAGCCGAGCCAGCGGCGGGGCGCGGGAGCAGGCCGGCGGCCTCGAGCACCACGTCGGGCTTTTGCGCCTGCTCGAGCGCCAGGCGGGCCTGGGCGGCCTCGATGCGACGAAGCAGCTCCGTCTGATACTCGGCGAGGCGTTCGCTGACGCGCTGCTGCTTCTTCATGTTGCGGCGCATGTCCTCCTGGTACCGCTTGAGGAAGTAGCCGATCGTCTCGATGCGGATCTTGATCGAGCCGGTCGGCTTGTTCTCGTCGATGTCCTTGAACGAGAAGTACGGCGTCCCGGAGTTCTCGACGATCTCCTCGATGACCGTATAGATCGGCGCATCGTGACCGCACTTGAAGCTCGACAGCTCGAGCGCGACGAGGTTCGGGTGGCGCGCGGTGAACTTGGCGGCCCAGACCTTTTGATTGGTGTTTTCGCTGTAGCTGTTCTTCCACACGTCGCTGACGTCGAACGGGTCCTTGATGAACCCCGCGTCGATGTCGGCCTGGAACAGCGGGCCGACGATGTGCTCGTCGAGCGGCAGCGACTGTACGGTGAGGATCGGGTAGCCGAGCTTTTGCAGCTCGTCCGGGATCTCGTGGTTCATGCCTGGATCGTTGTGATACGGGCGGGCCAGCAGCACGACGCCGATCTTCTGGTCGCGCTCGAGCTGCTCGATGATCGCGCGGCCGTCCTTGCGGTGGTCGACGAAGAAGCGGTCCTGGGCGATGAAGCCCTCGTCGACCGCGCGGCTGTTCTCCTCCTCGCTCAGGCCGAGGACGTCCTTGAAGTACTCGAGCATCTGGCGCTTGCACAGCTTGCGCTCGGCCATCTGCACGAACGGGATGACCAGCTTGATGCCCTTCTGGCCGAAGATGTCCGACTCCTTCACGAACGCGGCGCGCGTCGTGTCCGCGGAGCCGACCACCGTCGGGCAGGCGCGCGAGCCGACGGTGCCCGACAGCCAGGTCTCCATCGAGTCGACCTGCGGGAACACGATGACGTGCAAGGGCCGGCGCTTGTGCTTGACCTCGAGCAAGTTGTGCATGTGGGCGATGCACACCTTGGATGGGAAGCACGGGTCGATCGCGCCGCGCTTCGAGCCCTCCTTGTACAGCTCCTCGGAGGTGTAGTCCGAGTACACGATGTTCCTGGGCGACACGCCGAGCGACTCGAAGTAGGCGCTGAAGAACGGGTTCTGCGAGTACTGGTTCAACACGCGCGGGATGCCGATGCGCAGCGTCTCGCGCTTCTTCATCAGCTCGACGCGGCGCTGCTGGGCCTCGAGGGTCTCGCGGGCGGCGGTCGCTACCGCGGCGATGCTCCCACCGACCTCGATCTTGCTGGCGACCTGGCCGAGCTTCTCGGCGGCCTTGCCGAGGAAGCCGGCGACTCTGGGGCTACGGTTGACCTTTTTGAGCAGCTCGTCGAACTTGCCCTGATGCTCGGCGAGGGCCGGGGGCAGGTCGAGGTGCTCGCGCATGCCGAGGCCGACGTCATCGACGCTGTCGGCGACGTTGGGCGGCTCCTGGGCGTCCCAGATGTCTTTGGCGGCCTTGGAGCACAGGTTCGGGTAGTTCTTCTTGAGGGCGTCGAGGCCGCCCTTGATCTTCTTCATCGACTCGATGTCCTCGACCTCGCCCTTTTCACATGTGGCGATGATGAGGCGCTTGGTGCCGATCGACTCGTCGACGCTGTTGTCCTTCTTGCGGATCTTGAGCAGCTGGCCGAGCGCCATGCGCTTCTCGGCGTCCTTGTCCTGCATCTCGAGGTCGACGTCGATGAAGGTGCGCAGGCACTTGTTCTTGCAGAAGTAGCAGCGGGTGCTCTCGTCGCGGCGCTGCGAGAAGCCGATGCTGTCGATCTTCTCGATGCCGATCCACTCGGTCTGGTGCCCGAGTTGCTGATGCATGCGCCGGACCTCGAGGGCGGCACCGATCGCGCCGGACTCGCCGCAGTGCTTGTGGACGATGACATCGGCCTCGAGGCCCTTGGCCTTGAAGCGCTCCTGGATGAAGTCGACCTGGGCCTTGACGGCCGCGAGGTTGTGCTGGGTGCCGCCCTGCAGCACGAAGCGCTGGCCGAGCTTGGCGAGGTTCGGGATCTGGCTGACGTACAGCCAGATGTTCTTGGGGAGCACGTTGGCGAGGCCCGCCATGATCTCCTCGGGGGCCCAGCCCTGGCGCTGGAAATCGACGATGTCCGACTGCATGAACACGGCGCAGCCATAGCCGAAGCTCGGCATCGCCTTGGCGTCGAAGGCGAGCTTGGCGTAGTCACGCACGTCGTGGCCGAAGCCGTCCGCGGTGCTCTGCAGGAAGTAGCCGTTGCCCGCCGAGCACTGGGTATTGAGCTTGAAGTCCTTGACCTTGCCGTTCTTCAAGATGATGATCTTGATGTCCTGGCCGCCGACGTCGCACACGACGTCGACGTTGTCGTAGAAGTGCAGCGCGCTCTCGCAGTGGGCGACGGTCTCGACGATCGCCGCGTCGGCGCGCAGCACATCGCGCAGGATGTCCTTGGCGTAGCCGGTGGTGCCGACCCCGAGGATCGTCAGCTTCGCGCCTGCCCCCTCGACCTGCTCGCGCAGGTCGGCGAGCAGCTCCTTGGTGTCGACGATCGGGTTGCCCTTGGAGAGCTGGTAGACCTTCTTGACGACCTCGCCGGCCTCGTCGATGAGCACGGCCTTGGAGGAGGTCGAGCCGCCGTCGATGCCGAGGTATACGCGCACCTCTTCACCCGGCTGGAAGGTCTTCGGGATGAACTTGATCGGCGTGTAGTCCGACATGAAGCCCGCGAGCTCCTCGGGCGACTTGCTGAGGCCGGTCCCGCCGGCCTTCTTCTTCTCGGCGAGGCGGCCCTCGGTCAGATACCACTCGAGCTTGTCGATGCCGGTGTAGACGCCGACGTTCTCGTCCTCGGTCTTGCCGTACTCGACGGCGCCGAGCGCCGCGAAATACTGGGCGTTGTCGGGGACGATGATGAGGTCGGCCGGGTCGTCGCAGGGCGGGAGCTCGACGCCGCGCTCGGCCCAGATCGGCGGGATGTTGGCCTTCCAGCACTCGACCATGCCCTTGATGTACGTGTTCGGACCGCCGAGCAGCAGTACGTAGGGCATCAGGGTGTGGCCGCGCGTCAGCACGGAGAGGTTCTGCTGGATGATGCTCTCGAACAGCGAGGCCATCAGCTCGTTGGGCGGGACGCCGAGCTTTTGCAGGCCGTTGATGTCGGTCTCGGCGAACACGCCGCACTTGCCGGCCACCGGGTGGAGCTTTTGCCCGTGGTAGCCCTGCGCGGACAGCTCGGCGGCGGGGATCTTGAGCTTGGCGTTGACCTTGTCGATGACGGCGCCGGTACCACCGGCGCACTTGTCGTTCATCGACGGAACCTTCTTCTTGCGGCCGGTCTCCGGGTCGGGCTTGAAGATGATGATCTTGGCGTCCTGACCACCGAGCTCGATCACCGAGTTGACCTCGGGGTGTAGCTTCTCGACCGCGAGCGAGACGGCGTTGACCTCCTGCACGAACTTGGCGCCGATCCAGCGGCCGACGTTCGAGCCGCCCGAGCCGGTCATGAACATGCGGGTGTTGCCGGCGCGCAGGCCCGGGACCTCCGCCTCGATCTGCTTGAGCATCTTCAGGGCGCGGTCGGCCTGCTTGCTCTCGTGGCGCTGGTAGTCCTTCCAGATGATCTCGTCGCTGGCGACGTCGACGACGACGGCCTTGACGGTGGTGGAACCGAGATCGAACCCGATCATGTACTTGAACTGCGACATATTTTGAGAAGCTCCGGAAGGACTCGGCCCTGACGCTGAAAAGAGCGAGGCGCTATGGAAAAGCGGCAAGACCAGGGTCGGGTCCTGCCGGCGCCTCCGGGCTCACTGCGCGGCGGCTTCGGCGGCGGCGTTGGTGTTCGCGGCCCGGGGCACGATGCCCTCGGCACGCATGCGCTCGGTCAAGTGAATCGCGAAGTGCGCGGCGGTGCCGACGACCTTCGGGGTCTTGCGCGGGAACTTGTACATCGGGCGCTTGAGCTCCGGGTTCCTGGCCACGTAGGCGCGCAGCTCGTCGAGGCTGTAGGGCAGGCTCTCGAGCACCTCGGCGAACTCGCGCTTGGCCTTGGCCTTGGCCTCGCCGAGGGCCATCTGGACGCGGCTGTGGGCGTTGATCTCACCCTCGCCGGAGGTCTCGATCGGCAGGAAGATCATGTCCTTGAAGCGGTTGACCACCGCAGACTGCGCGCCGTCGGACTGGGTGCTGGGCATGCAGCCGAAGGGCTTGAGCGACAGCACCATGTGCGCGTAGTACTTGTGCGAGTAGTAGATGTTCTTGGCGACCTCGAGGTGACCCTCGCCGCCCTCGGAACGCGAGTGGTAGAAGTCGTGGGCGAGGCGCTCCATCTCGTCCATGTCGACGATCTCGTGGGCGGTGCCGCCGAGGGCCTCGACCATGCGCGCGTACTCGCGGCGAAATACGGTGTCGGCGAAGCCGGCGATCGCACGCTTCTTGAGGTAACCGGCCTCGAGCGTGGCGCGCTTGCCGAGCTCGTACCACTTGGGCTCCTCGCCCTTCTCGATCAGGTCCTTGCGGTCACGCGCCTTGATCTTGGTCTGCCACAGCATGTACGCGATCCACGTGGCGATCGGCTCGACGATGATCTCGGCGCCCTCGCTGGTGAGGAAGCGGAACATGTTGAAGTTGCCGTCGCCCTCGGTGGTCTGGGCCCAGAACTCGCCGGTCACCTTGACGATCGGCTTGGGCTGCAGGCGGTCGACCTCGATCTGGTCGAGGCGCGCCGAGACATCGCGCAGCGGCTCGAGGTAGTCGTCCGTGGTCAGTTGGTCCATGAACTTGACCGCCTGCTCGGCGATGTCGAAGGCCTTCTTGCCGCGGCCCTCGATCATGTCGGCGACCCTGCCCTCGAGCTGCGCCGGCTTCTTGCTCTTCATGACCTCGTACATGAACTGGGTGGCCTCGGCGAGCACCTTGTCGGTCGCGCCAATGGTCGTCTCGAACGCGCGCACCTGGTTTGCAACCTCGTTGAGCAGGTCGCCGGCGTTGAAGGCGTTGAGCATGCCCATGAAGAAGTCGAGGTCCATCTTGAGGCCGGCCTCGAGGTCACCTTGCTTGAGGCCGCCCTTTTGCTGGAACAGGAGCACGCGAAAGCCGTCGAAGCCGGCGTTGCGCAGGGCGAGGCGGTACTCGGCCTCGTACATGCCGAAGCGGCACGGCCCGCAGGCGCCCGCGGTCAGGAAGATGTAGCCGTCGATGATCTGCTGGGTGCTCATGCCCTCGACGTCGCGCAGGTGCTGGACGTACTGCACGAGGTTGCCGACGGTGAAGTAGGTCGGGTTGCACTGCCCGTTGTTGCCGTACTCCTTGCCGAGCTGGAACGCGTTGACGTTGGCCGTCGGCACCACCGCGGTCTTGTAACCGAGCGACTCGAACACGCCCTTTAGCAGGTGCTCGTGGCGGAAAGTCAGACCACCGAACAGCAGCGTCGTGTGGGCCCGCTGCGGCGCCACGAAGTCCCGCTCGACCGGCTTCTTGAAGTGCCCGTTGACGCTGCGAAAGCTGACGCCCTCCTCCTCGGAGAAGCGCTGCCTGGCCTCATCGAGCAGCGACTTCACCTGCGGCTGAGACACGATGTTGAGCAAGGAGCTGCGCTGTTGCGGGGTCGTGGTGGTGGTCGTCATCGTGGGCCTCGGGAAAAGCAAAACTTCGCTGACACGCTCGTCACTGACAA
>JAYUXQ010000874.1:0-3529 GCA_043752905.1 Nannocystis sp.
GTGCTGCGGGCAGTGGCGCTGGGATTGGGGCTCGGCGAGGACTACTTCGCCGACAAGACCGACCACGGCAACAGCATCCTGCGCCCGATCCACTACCCGCCGATCGGGCAGGGCCTCGGGGATCCCGGGAGCGTGCGGTCGGGCCAGCACGAGGACATCAACCTGATCACGCTGCTCATTGGTTCGGGTGAGCCGGGCCTGCAGGTCCAGTCTTTGAAAGGGGAGTGGATCCCGGTCACGACGATCCCCGAGACGATCGTCGTCAACGTCGGCGATATGCTGCAGCGCCTGACCAACAACGTGCTGCGATCGACGACGCACCGCGTGGTCAACCCGCCCGCGCCGTCCAGCGAGGCGCCCCGCTACTCGATCCCGTTCTTCTTGCACCCGAACTCGGAGTTTTTGATCAAATCGCTCGAGGGGTGCGTGACGGCGGAGAACCCGGAACACTATCCGGAGCCGATCACGGCGAACGAGTACCTGACGCAGCGGTTGATCGAGATCGGGCTGCTGCCCGGTGACAAGAAGATGTGACGCAGCCGCGGACTGCTCGGCTTCAGCGCGTACGGGGCCGACCCTGCTGCGCGGGCTCGGCAGGTAACGGCGCCCGAGTCATGGGCCCGCGTCGGGTTGCAGCCCGAGGCTTGGTGACGGGGGGTTGGCGCGGCGAGAAGCTCCGATGCGTGACCACCGGATACTCATAGCGGTCTCCCCGCGAGACACGCGAAATTGACGCGGAGACGTGCCTGGCTTAGTCTCGCCCGGTGTCTGCCACCCGGCCCGTCTTCCCCTGGATCGCGATCCCACGCTTCGCCCAGCCGGGGCAGGCGCACGCGTTTGCCGACCGCGAGCAGAAACTGGCGCAGCTCTACAGGGGGATCGTCTCCGCCGGCAACGCGGTGCGCAATCACGAGAGCGGCGTGCGCCGCCGTTACGTCGTGTCCGGCTACATGGGCGTCGGAAAGTCCGCGCTCATCCTGCACACGCTGGCGATGCTGCGCGACGAGAGCGGCACGATCCACGGCCAGGGCTTCAAGCTCCCGGACGGCCTGCCCGAGCCGGAGGATCGCCAGCGCTGGCTGATCCTGCGGGCCAGCGGGAAGCAAGTCCGCAGCTTCGAGGCGCTCGGCGACTCCTTGCAGAGATCGATCCTCGAGGCCCTCGAGGACGTGAAGGACGAGGCCGAGCGTGCGATCCCCGATGCCCTGCCCAAGCCCTTCATCCTGAAGATCCCGCTGATCCACCGCCTGTTCCGCACTCGCGAGGCGGAGCGCTTCACGGGGGTCCGCAGCGCGCTCGAGCACCTCACCTCCCAGATCACCCACGTGCGCGAGTACCAAGGCGGCACGGAGACCAAGAACCGCGGCCGCACCACGAAGCGCGAAGCCGCTGGACAGGCCGAAATGGGGGTCGCTTTACGGTATGGCGGGGGCGAGGGCAAAGAGCCGATCGCAACGGCCGGCGCCAGCGGCAGCCTCTCGCGGAGCACAGCGTCCTCTGCCTCAGAGAGCATCGAGCGCCGCAGCGTCGTCAGCGTGCAAGGGGTCGTGGACGCCCTCAACCGGTTCTTTCGCGCCACCGACCGCGCCGAGGTGCCGACCATCCTTGTTCTCGACGACTTCGACGAGTTCGTGTCGAACGTCGGTCCCTCGCACGACGCGCGCTTCGAGGTGCTATCGAGCGTGCTCGGGGTGTTCAACCAGCTCACGCCGACCTGCCTCATCATCGGCCTGCGCGAGGAGTACATGCACGAGGACGTGCGCCGGCAATTCACCGTGTTCCACGTGCCCCCGATGATCCGCGCCTGCGCCGACGAAGCGCTCGACGCGTGGGCGAAGGTCCAGCAGCCGCCGCTCGCCGCCGCCGTCGTACAGGCGCTCAAGGACCTCGGGGCTCGATTCCTGCAGTCGTTCGAGGCCAAGGATCCGGTGGTCATCCCGGATCGGTTCCTGCAGTTCATCACATGGCTGACCAACAACGCCCCTGAGCAGCTCGACGATTCGAACGAGCAACTCGTGCTGCAATACCTCGAGAGCGAATTCACGGCGGAGGTCGTGCGGATCGTGCGGCGCGTGGCGAGCGTGATGCCGGACGAGGACATCCGTTCGTGCGCCGGCGCCGAGTCGCTCGACCCCGGGCCGTACAAGCTAAACGACCGCGAGTTCCAGGTGCTCGCGCGGGCGGGCCTGGTCCGCCCGGCGATGGCCGGCGATCCGGAGGACCGCCGCATCATCCTCGACCCGCTCTGTGCATATCTCCGGGCCGCGAGACCATGACCCTCCCTTCGCTACGCCTGGGTCACCTGCGGAGCTTCGGGTGTCTGCCGGACGTGGGACGTGCCATCCGCGAGCTATTGCTCGGCAGGATCCTGCTGCTGCCGGCGGTGCTCTCGGACGAGGAGCACGGCGAGATCGCCGACGCGATCGCGCTGTTCCTCGATCTCTCCGTGCATGTCACGCCGGACCTCGCAGGCGCGCGTCCACGGACGATCTCCATCGTTCACGGGCCGGTGGAGCCGACGCAGACCTTGCTGCCCGGCCTGGAGGAGACCGTCGTCCTCGCCCTTACCGCGCCGGCCGGGGGGCAGCGGCCCCTCGACATGCCGCCGGAGGTCTCCGCCCTGCGGGACGCGATGCTCGAGTGCCTCGGTCGCCATTATTCGGGCACGAGGATGCAGCGCGCGGCCGCGTGGGCGAGCGCGGCGACCGACTCACCGGGCACCTTGCTCCGCTTCTTCGACGGCGTGTTGACGCGTCATACACGCGAGCCGGAGGCCCCCGACGACGTCCTGCGGATCGCCGGCGTCGCGCGTACGATTGGCTGGTTGCTCCGGGGCGTCGACCCGCTGGCGGTGCAGTGGACCCTCGCCCACGCGCTCCGCGTCGCCGACCCCGGCCGGCTCGTGGACGCCGACGCGGCGATGCTCGGCGAGCAGGCCGCCCTCCGGAGAGCGTTCTCCGCGGGCCTCGTCGAGCTACTGCCCACCGACCCGGGCGACCCGCTCGACCTCCGACGGCCGTTCTCGGCGCTCGCCACCATGCACGCCCAGTCGCGGCTGGCCGCCCTGCTCCAGGCCCTCGAGCCCGAGCTGATGCCCCGGGAACTGGACGTCCTGCGTCGCGCCGCCCGGTCGCGCCCCGAGCCGCTGGGACGGACCGGACCGGCGCTGGCCGAGCCATTCATGGGCCGCGACGAGGTCGTGCAACGCCTCGTCGCGCTCGCCGAACCCGCCCGGGAGATCCCGATCACCGTGCTGGTCGGAGCGGCCGGCACCGGCAAGACCAATGTCGCGGCCGCCGTCTCGCGGATGCTCGCTCATCGCCTCGAGCCGATCTGGCTCGACCTCCGGAGCTCGCCCCTCGAAGCCTGGCACGACCTCGCCACTGCGCTCGGACTCGTCATCTGGCATGACACCGCCCGGACCGCCGGCGAGGTGCCGCACTGGGTGCATCAGGCCCACGACCTGCTGCGGAGCCGTCCGTGCCTCCTCGTCGTCGACTCGGCCGAGATGGTCGACGAGCAAATGCTC
>JAYUXQ010000875.1:0-3527 GCA_043752905.1 Nannocystis sp.
AGCTTGTGTACGAACTCCACGCACTTTTTGTAAGCGGTGCCTGTGAGACCGAGCGCGTTGGCGACCGAACGGGCCTGGAAGGGGCTGACGCCGAGGACCGTGTCGATCGGTTCTTTGTGAATTGCTTTCGGATCCTTCGCGGCCACTTCCTCGATGTCCATCCCGCCCTGCGCGGAAGCCATCAACACCGGGAGCATGAGCTTCCGGTCGAGGGTGATGCCGAGGTAGAGCTCCTTGGCGATGTCCATGCCCTGCTCGATGAGCAAGCGCTGGACCTTCTTGCCCTCGGGGCCGGTCTGGATGGTGACGAGGGTGTTGCCGAGCATCTTCTCGGCGGCCTCGACGGCGGCGTCGGCGTTCTTGACGACCTTGACGCCGCCGAGCTCGGGCTCCTCCTTGAAGCGGCCCTTGCCGCGGCCACCGGCGTGGATCTGCGACTTGACGACGACGACGGGGTTGCCGGTCTCCTTGAACAGCTCGTTGGCCGCAGCGCGCGCGTCGGCGGGGCTGAAGACGACGCGCGAGAGCGGGACGGGGACACCAAGCGAGCGCAGCAGCTCCTTGCCCTGGTATTCGTGGATCTTCATGTCGCGGCCTGGTCCTTCTTGCCGTAGGGGAGGATCTTGACGACGTCGCGCACGGCGTTGGCCGAGACCTCGAGCATGCCCTTCTCCTTGTCGCCGAGCTCCATCTCGATGATCTTCTCGATGCCGCCCGCGCCCAGGACGCAGGGGACGCCGATGAACAGGTCGTGGTAGCCGTACTCGCCGGTGAGCAGCGCGGCGCAGGGCAGCACGCGCTTGCGGTCGCGGACGATGGACTCGACCATGGCGATCGTGGAGGCGGCCGGGGCGTAGTAGCCGGAGTAGCCGAGCAGGCCGACGATCTCGCCGCCGCCGTTGCGGGTACGGTGAATGATCGCGTCGATCTTCTCCTGCGAGAGGAGGGAGGTCAGCGGGATGCCGGCGACGGAGGTGTGCGAGGGCAGCGGGACCATGGTGTCGCCGTGGCCGCCGAGCACCATGCCGTGGATGTCCTCGACGCTGACCTGGAGGGCCTCGGCGATGAAGGTCTTGTAGCGGGCCGTGTCGAGCACGCCGGCCATGCCGACCACGCGCTCCTTGGGGAAGCCCGACTCGTGGAACATGACGTGGCACATGGCGTCGAGCGGGTTGCTGACGCAGATGAGCACGGAGTTGGGCGAGCGGCTGGCGATCTCGCGGGTGACCTCGCCGACGATCTTGCGGTTGATCTCGACGAGCTCGTCGCGCGAGGTGAACTTGCCGGTCGCGGGGTCCTTCTTGCGCGGGACGCCGGCGGTGATGACGACGACGTCCGAGTCGGCCGTCTCGTCATACCCGTTGGTGCCGACGACCTTGAGGTCGAAGCCCATGACCGGCGCCGACTCGGCGAGGTCGAGCGCCTTGCCTTGCGGGAAGCCCTGGACGATGTCGACGAGGACGATGTCCCCGAGGTGCTTTTGCGCGGCCCAGTGGGCGGCGGTCGCCCCGACGTTGCCGGCTCCCACGATCGTGATCTTGTTGCGTCGTGACATGCGTTTAACTTCCCCCTATGAGGTCCGCGCCTCGTATACCAGCGGGCTCGTGGCGGGTGCAACGCCACCAGAACGATGGCGGTCGCGCCCTGACGGGCACCTCGCGGGCCACGCGGGGACCTGCGTGGTCTGTGTGTGCGGGCACACTCACCCGTGGGGGCGGGGCCAGCGCTATATCGCGCGAGACGCGGACGTGGCGTCGGCCGTCGGCGCGGGCGACCGCCGGGGAGGGACCGGGCGGCCGCGCGATCGTGGGTCGGAGGCTGGCGCTTGGGACAGGTCCCGAAGGCCAGGTACGCACGCGATCACAGCTTGTCGGCGAGGCGCAGGCCGCAGGTCTGCGCGAGGTCGCAGGCGAGGCAGCTCCAGCGGAAGTTGTCGACGAGCAGCGCGGAGTCGATGGAGGAGTCCTCGAGGTCCATGATGGCGAGGGTGAGGATGAGGCTCTCGCCCGGGACGGCGGGGCCCTCGACGGTCATCCACGCGCTCGCTCCGCCCTGCGAGCCGAACTTGTTCGGGTCGGCGTCGTAGCCGGTGCCGGCGAGCGCGGGGTCCTTGCTGCCGTCATGGATCATCCAGCCGGCGCCGACGAGCCCGGGCAGGCTCAGCGGGCTGTACTTGCTGTTCATGTCGCCGTAATGCCGGTAGCTGATGTTGCCGACATAGGCCTCGCTGTCGATCCACACGACGGCCATGTCGTTGTAGCCGCTGAAGTTGTACTCGGGGTAGTGGGCGGTGAAGAACGCGAGGTCGAGGGCGAAGCCGTGGGTGCCGGGCGGCACGACGGTCTCCACCTCGAGCCAGGCGACGTCGTAGGCCTCCTTGGGCGACAGCGCGTTCCACTGGTCCGAGAGGGTGTTCGAGCAGTCGTTCTCGCCGTCGCACTCGATGAAGGGGGACATGCCGCCCTTGGCGGTGTGGACGCGCAGCTCGTTCGGCAGCGAGCCCTTGCTGTCGGGGTTGAGGTTGCCACCGCCGTATTGCGCGTCGCCGGCCTTGTCGGTGACGACGCCGTTCATGTCGGCCGGCTCGAAGTTGCCGGTACCGATCAGGAGGGCCTTGCTGCCGGCGTGCGGGGTCCAGGCGTCGGGGTCGCTGCCGAAGCGACGGACGACGCGGTAGGCCGTCGAATCCAGGGAGGCGAGCGTCTTGCTGTTGAGATGGACGGAGTTGGTGGGGTCCCAGCCGTCGACGGTGTCGCAGCCGAGCTCTAGCGCGTGGAGCGGCTCGTCGCTCATGTCGTCGCAGGGCTTGAGCTTGGGGGCCTGGCAAGTGACACAGGCGCTGATGTCGAGCTTGCAGGCGTCATCGCAGGTGGGGGCGCCCGCGGTGTACGCGGCGTCGATCTCGGCGCAGGACTCCGGGACCAGCTTGCCGTCGCATTCCTCGTCGCCGTCGATCGCGCCGTTGCCACACGGGTCGTTCCCGGAGTCGCTGGTGGTGGTCGTGGTGGTATTGGGATCCGCGGGCTCGCCGGAGTCGCTGCCGGTCTCGTCGACGGCGGTGGTCGAGCCGTCGTCGTCGGCCTGGGTGCCACCGGGATCGGGCTCGCCGGTGCTGGACTCGGCGGCGGAGACCTCGGTGGTCAGGTCGCCGGTGTCGAGGGCGACATCCGTGGTGCCGTTGCCGGACGCGTTGAAGACGCAGCCCGGGAGGCCGCAGGCCCCGAGGGCCAGCAGCGAGGCGCCGAGCAGGGGGACATCGAAGTAGCCAACCAGGGTCGTCCAGATCCTTTGCATGTCGAGCCTCCGCAAACCGGTATCTTGGTCATACAAAGGTGGGATCTGGCGGTCAAGCGGGACGCGACGTTCCAACTGCAATAGAGGTGCGCCGCGACACCCGATTGCGAGGGTCCGCGGAGGGCCCGCGGAGGTCGGTGGATCCAGCGGCTCGGCAGATCCATGGGGGGCCCCGGGTGAAGCCTAGCGTCGCTGCGGCGCGGCGGGTGTGATGCGCAGGTCGACGGCGCTGC
>JAYUXQ010000876.1:0-8651 GCA_043752905.1 Nannocystis sp.
CTTGGCGCGGTCGAGGTGGGTCAACACGGCGCGCGGCGAGAGCTGGCGGTCGTCGATGTTGAGCTCCTTGAGCGCGCGCTTCATGATGCGCATCTGGTCGTCGGTGTCGTAGATCGCAAAGTTGCGGGTGAGGCCGACGCCCTCGCCGTAGCGCCGAAGGATCCGTGCGCAGATCGAGTGGAAGGTGCCGACCCACAGGCGGTCGGCCTCGGGTACGCCCTCGCACATCCGATGGATGCGCTCGCGCATCTCGCCGGCGGCCTTGTTGGTGAAGGTGACCGCGAGGATCCGCCAGGCAGGCACGCCATCGGCGAGGAGCTTGGCGACGCGATGGGTGATCACCCGCGTCTTGCCGGTGCCCGCGCCGGCCAGGACCAGCAGCGGCGAGCCGCGGTGCTCGACGGCCGCCTGTTGTTCGGGGTTGAGCTGCACGCGCGGAGTTTGCCGCGCCTCACTTGCCGGGCGCCAGCGCGAAGACGACATCCCGGGCCCGCAGCTCGACGCGAAGATCACGGCGACGCGGGTCGTCGCGGTCTCCGGGCGTATCGTCGATGCGGACCGGGCGCACCCCTTGCAGGGCGACCGTGAAGCCCACGCTCGGCGCCCCGAGCATCAGGGTCGCGGTGCGGCCATTGCTCTTGCCGGCCTCACAGGCCTCGAGCCAGCGGCGAAAGCCCTGCCCCTTCGAATCCGGCACCGTCAACACGAGTGGGCTCATGTAGATCCCCGGCGCCTCGCGCTCACACACGGCGCCCGCGTCGCCCTGGGTCCGCCGGATCCGCTGGCGGATGACGAGGCCCTCGATGCGCTTGACGTGACAGGCCACCTCCTCGAGGCCGTCGATCTGTAGCTCGGGCATCGTCGCCGGCAAGGGACGCCGCGTGTCCGAGGCCGCCGGCGAGACCTCCGGGCCGAGCACCTCGCCGCGCTGCGACAGCCGCGGCGTGAACTTCAGCGCGAGCTTGGCGTTGTCGGGCGAGCCGATGTCGATCGCCGTGGTCGCGAACTCCGTGACGACTCCGCCGAGCCAGCGCAGGCGGCTGAGCTCGCGGTCATTGTCGTCGGCGAGGACCAGCAGGCCGTCGCTGCCGCTCGGCTCCGGCGCGAACGACCGCAGCACCCACTGAAAGAACCCGCGCGGCATCGCCGGCCAGCAGCGGATCGTCAGCTCCTCGAAGCGGCCAGCGTTGGAGCCCAGCTCGCCCATCACCGCGGCGCCAGCGAGGTCGGTCAGCCAGCCGCACTGCTTCCCGTCGAGCTCGACCGCGTAGCGGTTCGAGGGCCGCCCGCGCTTGCCCTGCGCGGCGGCGTTGGATGCGTGGGATGGATAGACGGGGTCGACGAGCACGGCGACTCCATGGATGCCTCAACCCGGGCTCGGCCTTCTGGCTTTTTTTTAGGGGTCACGTGACCCCACTCCAAATTGGCCCCAGACGAGAGTTCTCGGCCGTCCGGACCGCCGTCAATCGCCCCGGGGAAAGGTGTCGCTGGCGGCGCTGGGGTTGGTCATCGAGTCGTCCGGGGCCGCGGCGTGGGCGGGGATGCGCACGGTGAAGGTGGAGCCCTTGCCCGGCGTGCTCTCCACCGTGATATCGCCGCCCATTATGCGACACAGGCGCCGGCTGATGGCGAGGCCGAGGCCGGTCCCCTCGTACTTGCGCATGCTGTCGAGGTCGCCGCGGGTGAACGGCTGGAACAGCTCACGCACGACCTCGGGCGCCATGCCGATGCCAGTGTCGGTGATCTTGAACACGATCCACTCGGCGTCGGAGGTGCGCTCGCGGCTGACCGCGACCCGGACGACCCCGTTTTCGGTGAACTTGCAGGCGTTCTGGACCAGGTTGACCAGCGCCTGGCGTAGGCGGGTCTTGTCGGCGGTGATGCTGCCCAGGGCGGAGCTACCACCCGAAGTGGAGGCCGGGTACACGACCTCGAGGCGGTTGCGTCGCTTCTCGGCGTGCGGTCGGACCCAGGTGGCGACGTTGTCGACGAGGTCGGCGAGCGGGAAGTTCTCCCAGAACATGTCGACGCGTCCGGCCTCGATCTTCGACAGGTCGAGCACGTCGCTGACGATGTTGAGCAGATACTTGCCGGCGCCGCGGATCTTCTGAAGGTCGACGCTGGCCTCGCTGACGCCCGACTCCTCGAGCTCCTCGCGCACCAGCTCGCTGTAGCCGATGATCGCGTTGAGCGGGGTGCGCAGCTCGTGGCTCATGTTGGCGAGGAACAGGTTCTTGGCCTGGTTGGCGAGCACGGCCTCGTCACGGGCGCGGTTGAGCTGGTCGTTGACGCGCTGCAGCTCGGCGTTGGTGCGACCGAGGCGCTCCTCGGCGCGCGTCGACGCGAGATAGAACAGGCGCAGCGGCAGCAAGGTCAGCACGAAGGTCGTCAGGATCACAGTAAAATAGATCGCGCGCTGGACGGCGGCGTCGATCGGGCTCGCGGCGAGCAACATGAGCCGGTAGTCGCTGATCTCGAGGCCAAAGAAGGTGGCGATGACGAATCCGCTGCAGGCCCACCGCTGCCAGCGCTCGCGCGGCTCGAAGCAGATCAGCGGGAAGCCGACGATCGGGAACAACACCAGCTGGATGCCCGAGCCGCGCCCGAACAGCGCGGCGAACACGGCCAGCGCGGCGCCGCAGCCGCTCACCAAGCCGACGCGGGCGACGTTATACCAGCCCTTGCGGCTGGCCAGCATGCACGCGAAGAACCACAGCGCGAAGGGCACCGCGAGCAGGCCCTCGTGACCGGGGCCAGTGACGCTGAAGATGCCGGCGTAGACGAGCGCGGTCGTCATCACCAGCATCAGCATCTGGTTGGTGAGCATGATGCGGGCGGCGAGGCTGGGGGAGCCGGCGTACGACACCCCCCAGAGCATCGCGTCCTTGATCCATTGCTGCGGCGAGGGCACCGCTCACGCTCCTGCGGGTAGCTGCGGCTCGCTCTGGCCGCGCATGCTCAGGCAGCCCTTGTAACGCGGCGTCTCCCACGACCACGCCGCGTTGCCGCGGACCCACGAGCGCAGGCCGGCGACGTAACGACGGGCCTGCTGGGCCTTCTCGGGGCCGAATTCGCGGAAGTCGGGGAGGCGGGCGGCGGCCCACTCGAAGGCGTGGAGCTCGGCGTCATGCATGGCGACGGCCTTCTCGATCGCGTCGGCGAGGGTCAGCTGGTGCTCGTGGCGCAGCACGAACACGAGGTTGTGGGCGTTGTGCTCGAGCAGCTCCTTGTCGACGGAGAAGATGTCGTTGGCCCAGCACACGCAGTTGGCGGCCATCTGTTCGAGGGTGATGATCGCGGTGTGCTGGCGGATCACAGGACCCAGGTGGAGGTGCTCGCCGAGCTCGATGCAGTCGAACACCGAGTCCATCGCGCCGGTGTAGCCGCGCATTCGCACGTACGCGGCGAGCGGTGGCACGACCCCCTGCTCGCGGTTCTCCGCCTCCCAGCGGGTGCCCTGGAGATAGCGGTCGACGCTGACGATGAAGCGGCTCAGCCACGCGGGGTTGGACCACGCGAGCATGCGCCGGCGCAGGTCGACGAGCATGTGCAGCAGCGAGACGTCCCCCGCGCGCGGCGCGTGCTCGCCGTGCAGCACCGCGAGCACCTCGCGGTGGAACGCAGCGAGGCTGGTCTCGTCGGCGTCGCCGTCGTCGCAATAACAGTCGTCGTGCAGGAACAACCAGGTGATCCAGTTGCAGATGAGCGCGAGCTCGGCGGTACCGACCCGCGGGTGGGCGAAGGCCGCGAGCCGCGAAAACTGCGTCAGACGCAGGCGCCGCAGGCAGTCGTCGTCGTCCGCCATCCCCAAGTTGTGACGCTGCACCCACGCGACGTTTTGCAGCTCGGCCTCCGCATAATTCGGATTGACCGTCTCACCCGCCGGTGGATGCATGTGAAAAGACATCGCCGAACAGAACGCCGCCGCTACCCTCCACCCATACCCAGCAGCAGGGCGCCGCGCAAGCGGGCCGCGTCACGGGCACGGCCGGGACCATGAGGCTCGCGATACCCTACGGGAGGCATGTGGTATGGTCCGCCCACTTGTCGGTCGCGCCCCGCACGACGCTCGCCTCGTTCGGACCACCGCGGTGGTTCGCGGTCGTCCCCCTCGTGTCCCTCGTGCCCCTCGTTCTCCTCGGTTCCTTCGGTTTTTTCAGTTCCTTCAGTTCCTTCAATTCCTTCATCATGATCGCGCCGGCGCCGCTGGCCCGGCCGATCGAATTCTCCGGTGTCGCCGGGCTCGTGCCCGCGGAGCACCACCCGCCCGCCGGCAGCCACGTGCGCGTCAGCCTCACCAGCGAGGCCGCCGAGGAGGCGTGGCCGCAGGTCGTCGACCTGCTGGGGCCGACGCTCCCCGGACACTGGCCGCTCGCGCCACCGCCGGCCGAGACGCGCGCGTGGCTCGACGCCCACCTGCTCTACCGGCTCCTGCCGGCCGACCACGCGACGCTGGCGCGACGCCTCGAGCCGGCGGCGCTACGAGCCGTGGTCGCCGGCCTGCGCGCGCGCATGGCGAGCCCGCTGTTCGCGGTCGGTGACGAGGACCCGCGCCGCGACCCGCTGGGTCTGCGCAGCCTCAGCGAGGTCGAGCCGGCGCGCCTCGGCCTGCTCGCGGGCGACGGCCCGGTCGCCACCCCCGCCGGTGACCTGGTCTCTGCCGACGGGCGTACGCTGCTCCTGTATCTTCGGACAGGTCTGTCGCCAGTCCGCCTGCACGCGTGGATCGGCGTGCAGCTCGCTGCGCGCTTTGGTGTCACGTCCGGCGTCGAGGTCACGGTGCTCCCGGCGACGATCGAGGCCGCCACGGGGCCCGCCTCGCCCGCGGTATTCGCCGCATCGACGCGCGTGACAGATCTCCTGGCGGCCGGGCTCGCCGCGCTGACTCTGGTGCTCGCGCTCGGGCTGCGACGCGTCCGCATCGCGCTCGGCCTGGTGATCGTCGCCGGCTCCGTGATCCCGCTCGTTCTATTACTCGCTGGCGGCGTCGATCCCTTGGCCGCCCCGCTGCTGCTCGCGTTGACAGGCGTCGCGATCGCAGCCGTGACGCCCGTCGGCGCCGGTCAGCGAGCCTCGGCCGTGCGCGTCGCGGTCGCCCTGCTGCCGCTGCTGCTGCTGCCGTACCCGGTGTGGCAGCGCTGGGCCGTCGCGTGGGCGTTCGGGGGGCTGGCGATGATCGCCGCGGTCACGACGATCACACCGGCGCTGCTGCGGCTCGCCGCGGCGCGGCCCGTCGAGCCGGCCGTCGATCGACCGCCGCGCGGCTGGCCGGTCGCGGTCGCGGCGATCGCCGTGGTCGCGGCGCTGGCCTTCGGGACATGGTCGCTGGGACATGTCTCCGGGGCCATGCACATCGGCGACGCTGGCGACGCCGCGCTCGCGCCCGAGTTCTTCGCGCCGTCGCGGATGGCCGAGCTGCGCACGGAGCCCGCCGCCGACGAGGTCGCCGCCCTCGACGCCTCCGCCGACGACGCCGCCACGCTCGCGCCGCTGGTGCCCGCCGCCGCGGTGCGCCTCGACGCGCCGGGCGCCCTGCTGCTCGACGACGAGGCCTGCGCGGCCCGGGCCGCCGAGTTGGTCCCCCTCGACCTGCCCGGCAGGGTCGATCTGCTGCGCGTGATCCTCGGCGAGCAGGGCATGCGACCCGACGCGTTCGGCGAGTTCCTGCGGTCGCTCGACGCCGGACACCAGCCGACCCCGGCCGCCGCGCTCGCCGGTCCGCTCGCCGGCTGGTTCACGGCCCACCTCGAGCGCGACGCCGCCGGCGTGACCGCGATCAGCCGCGTGCAGCTCGTCGACCCGCTCCCCGAGGTCGCGCTGCCGGAGGGGCTGCGCGGCCCCGCGGTGTTCGCCCACGAGGAGCAGCTGGCTCGCCGCGCCCGCCTCGGGGTCGCGCTCGCCGTCGGCGCGTGGCTGTCCGCGTTCCTGACCTGGCTCGGCAGCCGCAGCCTCGCCAGCGCGCTGACGGCCGCGGTCGTCGGCGTCGCGGCGCAGGCCGGCGCGCTCGCCCTCGCGGTCGCGGCCGGCGTCTCGAGCGTGCCGCTGCTGCTGCCGCCGCTGCTGCTCGTCGGGGCGCTCGCCGCCGACGCCGCCGCGCGCAGCTGTGCCTCCGGAGCCGGCCGGCCGGCGCTGATCCTCGCATGTCAACTATCCTCGGCGCCCGTGTTGCTCGTCAGCGCCGACCCGCACTGGCGCGGCTTCGGCCTGGTGCTCGGACTGGGCGGCATCCTGGGCTTCGCGCTGGCGACCCGCGTCGCGCCGGCGTTGTATGACCGGCTGCGCAAACTGCTGGGCGAGGAGGCCACGCCGTGAGACCGTTCATCCTGGCCTTCGGGGCATGTCTCATCGTACATGTCGCGGGAGACAGCCTCGCGGCCGAGCCCGTCCCGGCCGCCGCCCCGGAGGAGCCGCTCGCGCGCGCGGCGAGCAACCGCGTGAAGCTGTGGCAAAAGGCCGGTACCGGCAACAACCTCGCGGCCCGCTATCGCATGACCCGCAGGTCCTCGCTGCTGTTCGAGACGCTCACCACCCAGGGCAGCCTGCGCTTCACCGCCCCGGCGACGCTCGAGCTACGCGACGACGACCCCACCGGAGCGACCACCCGCGTGACCGCCGGGGCGCTGGAGATCACCGCCAACGACGCCACGCTCCCCGCGGGCCCGACGCTGGGCGACGGCTCGCCGGTGCGTCGCTGGCTGCGTGACCACGTACTCGCGCTGCTCGGCGCGCGCGACCTCGCGGCCCTGCGCGCGCAGGCCCGCCTGCGCCCGGTGTTCGGCCTACGCACCGCCTTCGAGCTCTCGCCTGCCCCCGGTCACCCGGCCCGCGCTGCGATCCACGACCTCGCGGTCCAGCTCGACCCGGACTCGGGCGAGCTGGTCCGGCTGGTGCTGACCGAGACGGGCGGCGACGTCGTGACGCTCACCCTCTCGGACCACCAGCGCACCCCGTGAAGCTCACTCGATGCCGCCGGTGAGCTCGAGGAACTCGTCCTCGGTCAGCACCTTGAGCGCCGCGCCGGCCGCGATCAGCTCCTCGGCCTTCTTCTGCTTGCTCGACCTGGCGCCCTTGCCCGCCCCGACCACGAGGTAGCCGAGCGCCTTGTTCACGCCGCTCGGGACCTCGCCGCCGAGCGCGACCACCCGCTCCTGCGCCTGCTCGCGCGTGAAGCCCTCGAGCGTGCCGGTGAACACGAAGCTCTTGCCCGCGAGCGCCCCACCGGCGACCGGCGCCGCCTTCTCGCCGCGCAGCACCTTCACGTGTTTGAGCAAGGCGTCGATCAATTCACCGCGCGAGGCCAGGCCCTCCACCAGCGCGTCGGCGATCGCCTCCTTGATGCCCTTGATCTCCATCAGGTCATCACGGGTCAGCTTGCGAATTTTATCGAGGGTCTCGTACTCACTGGCGAGCAGCTTGGCGTTCTGATCGCCGAGGTGCGGGGCCCCGAGCGCCCGCAGGAACACCGCCAGCGGCAGCTCGCGCTTGGCCGCGATCTCGGCGATCAGGTTCTGCGCGCTCTTTCGTCCCAGGCGCTCGAGCTCCTCGAGGTCCTCGGCCCGCAGCGCGTAGAAGTCGGCCGGCGTACTGAGCAACCCCGCGTCGACCGCCGCCGTGATCACCTTGGGCCCGAAGCCCTGGATGTCGATCGCCTTGGCAAAATGCTCGAGCTCGCCGAGCCGCGCCGACACGCACTGCCTGGGCTGGCTGCAGAACAGGAACTCGCCCTCGCGCTTCTTCTGGCGCGTCGTCGGGCTGTTGCAGGCGGGGCAATGGGTGGGGATCTCGTAGGGCCGGGCGTGCTTGCCGGCCTCGATCACGCGCTCGACGTTGGGGATCACACCACCGCGACGGGTGACCTCGACGCGGCAGTCGTGGGTCACCCCGAGCGCCTCGAAGATGTTGAGATTATGCAGGCTGGCCCGACCGATCATCGCGCCGCTGAGCTCGACCGGCTCGAGCAGCGCGACCGGCGTGATGACCCCCGTGCGACTGACCGACCACAGCACGTCCTTGAGGTCGGTGACGCCGCTGTCGCCCTGGAACTTGTATGCGATCGCGTAGCGCGGGTGATGCCCCGTCAGCCCGAGGCGGGTCTGCTCCTTGATCGCGGACGTCCGGTAGACGACGCCGTCGATCTCGTAGTCGAGGGTCGCGCGGGCCGTCGCGAACCGCTCGTAGGCGGCCTGGAGCTGCTCGCGCGGCACGAACTCGTGGTCGATCTCCGCGAAGCCGAGCTCCTTGAAGAGCGCGAACTTCTCGCGCTCGTCGACGAAGTCGGGGCCGATGACGTCGTACGGGAAGAAGCTCAGGTGCGCCGCGCGGCGCTTGCTGCGGTCCTTCTGTTTGATCGACCCCGCCGTCAGGTTGCGCGGGTTGGCGAAGTCGTCCTTGAACTTCTGGAACTCACTGAGCTTCATGTACAGCTCGCCGCGGATCTCGAGCTCGGCGCCGCCGGTCTTGAGCGCGCTGGGGATCGACTTGATCGCCATCGCGTTGGTCGTGATGTCCTCACCCTCGACTCCCGAACCGCGCGTGGCAGCCAGCACCAGCTTGCCGGCCCTGTCGTAGCGCAGGCTGCACGCCACGCCGTCCATCTTCGGCATCACGACGATCTCACCGGTGAACTTCGCCGCCCAGCTGTGCAGGTCGGC
>JAYUXQ010000877.1:0-3515 GCA_043752905.1 Nannocystis sp.
TGCTGGTGCTGATTCGAAGCGTTGCTTCCGCCGCCATCGGTGGTCACGAGATAAGCCGCCGACCGCGCCCATCCCGTCGGCGTGGCGCTTGGCACGCCAATATAGGAACGCCGCCACCGAGTGCACCGTGACCGCCAAGCGGCGCCTCGGTCTGGTAACTGGTCCATCACCCAGCGACGTTGTGCAGCCGCTCGACTGGTTGCTTTCCGGGTCAGTTTCCCGCGCCCATCAGCAGGACGGGGCGCTGCCGTGGGAGCGCACCGTGCCGCTCATGCTCGACCTGCTCGCAGGGCTCGGTGCCTGCACGATCGCGGCGGCCCCCGGCGCCCCGCGCCTGCACATCGAGCTGACCCGCCCGGCGACCTGAAGCTGTACGAGATCACCGGCGAGATTTCGGTGACCAACTACCGCACGGGATTTAGCAGCCCGAGCACAGCGGCGATGTCGTCGCGCGGGTCAAGCCCGGGCGCCCAGCAAGGCGCGTGGCGCCGGCCTCGGTGCGGCGGCGTTCCTGTTATGGAGCGCCGAGCACAGCGCCGACCGGGATAACGAGTTCCCATCGACGGCACCGTCGCAAAACCGATGGTCCAGATCGACGCGGGAGGCCCGTCGCACGTCAACGAGAAAGATCTTCAGTGGATCTCCGGCAAGCGCGTCCTCTTCCTGGGCGACCAGGACACGCCGATGCTCGACGCGCTGTTTCTCGCCGACACCGCCGCGCCCATCGACCCACCGATCAAGCTCAGCGGCCCGCTCGAGGTCGACGGCGAGGTCAACGGCGCCTTCATGCGCGGCGATCCGGGCCACGTCGTGTACTTCGCGCATCTCGGCGACAAGACCCCGACCGAGATGTTCCGCGCCAGCATCGACATGCCCGGCGAGGTCCACAAGATCAACGGACCGCTGGCAGCCGACACCTACCTCAACAGCGGGGCCTTTAGCAGCTCGGCGGACGGCCTGAGGATGGTATACACCGGCCAGGAGATCGCGGGTCGCGTGGACCTGTTCCTCGTCGACATCGCGGGCGAGACCCCCGGCGCGCCGATCAACCTGACGAGCGGTCTGCCGGCCGACACCGACGTGGCCCTCCTCGGCCACCTGACCCCCGACGCCGCCCAGGTCGTGTTCGCCACGCGCCGCCCCGACCAGCAGCGCGGAGCGCTCTACATGGTCCCGCTGTCGCCCGAGATCGGCGCGCCGGTGCAGCTCACCGACGAGGGCGAGACGCCGCTGAACTACTCCGTGCTGTTCCCAAAATGATCGTACTCGCGAGGACACGCCGGGCCACGAGGCAAACACGAGCCGGCGGCCTCGACCCGGACGAATGATCGATGCGAATCGCAGGCGCATCGGCGCGCGGGCGTGAACCTCGGACGCAAGTGCGCATCGTCGGTCGCCGGCATACGCCGCTATTCTCCGCGCCCATACTTGGCTACTCTCCTCGCCATGCTGTCCTCACGGTCGCGGGTCCTGTGGTGTGGTCTGGCGCTCGGCGCGGCCTGTGGCGATGACGCGCGCGAGTCGGCGAGCGAGCCGGTGGTCACCGCGACAGCCCCGACGACGGCCCCGACGACGGACCCATCGACCGCGCCGACCGAGGCCAGCGCCAGCGAGGCGACCACTGGCACGGGGAGCGACTCGCAGAGCACCGCGCCGACGACGACCCCCGGCGACACCGGCGACACCGGCGACACCGGGGGCACCACCGCGGAGCCGGTGTGCCCGGACGACTGCGTCCCGAAGGGAGGCGTGTGCATCGGCGGCGAGTGCTGTCCGACCGAGGACCGCGCCTGCGGCGACGCCTGCTGCCCCGACGGCGGCTTTTGTTCGTTCAACACCTGCGTCACGCCGGGTGTCGCGTGCATCGACGCCAGCGAGTGCGACGCCGCCGAGTACTGCGAATATTCGCTCGGCGACCCGGCGATGAATGGTGGTATGTGCCAGGGCGGCGTCACGCCGGCGACCGGCAAGTGCGTGCCTGCGCCGCCGACCTGCGCCGAGGGCCAGGACCCCGGCGACCCGCCGGCCTGCCTCTCCAAATGTGAGTACAAGCCGCCACCCGGCGCCTTCACGCCGGTGGTCAAGTATCAATGGGACAAGGGCGACGTGATGATGACGCCGATCATCGTGCAGCTCGACGACGACAATTGCGACCTGATCGTCGACGAGCGCGACATCCCGGAGATCGCGTTCTCCCGCTTCGACAACGGCGATTACAACAACAATGGCACGCTCCACGTCATCTCGATCGTCGACGGGCAGATCGTCGAGAAGTGGACATATGCCAGCGCCGAGGACCCTATCGCGCCCGGGCGCGAGCTCGCCGGCGGCAACATCGACGGGGTGCCCGGCAACGAGGTGATCGCGACTACCACCAAGGGCAACATCGTCGCCCTCAAGGGCGACGGTAGCCTGCTGTGGACCTCGGCGGCCGCGGGCTCGACGGTGTTCGTCTCGATCGCCGACCTCGACCAGGACGGCGCCCCCGAGGTCCTCACCCCGAGCTACGTGCTCGACGGCAAGACCGGCTCCGTCGAGGTCACGCTCCCCGGCGGCTTCATCAACACCGCCGCCGACCTCGACGGCGACGGCCAGCTCGACATCGTCCACGCGACCGGCGCCTACAACGCGGCTGGCGGCGTGATGGCGACCACCGGCCTCGAGGGGACGTGGAGCGCCGTCGCCGACCTCGACCTCGACGGCAAGGCCGAAGTCGCCACGATCGCCAACGGCGGCACGCTCCTCAAGCACCACCTCATCGTCTGGCGTCACGACCCGAACGCGCCCAGCGGCGCCGTGATCCTCCGCGCGGGGATCGACATCAACGGCCCGCTGTCGCCCGACCTGTGCCCGCCGGGCTCGGCCGGCAACATCCAGGGCGGCGGCCCGCAGACGATCGCCGACTTCAACGGCGACGGCACCCCGGACGTCGCGGTCGCCGGTGGGGTCGGCTACGCCGTGTTCGACGGCAAGAAGCTGATGGACCCCAACGTCGCCGACGCCGACACATTTTTGTGGATCAAGCAGACCCAGGACTGCTCGTCGGCGGCGACCGGGTCGTCCGTCTTCGACTTCGACGGCGACGGTTCGGCCGAGGTCATCTACTCCGACGAGACCACCCTGCGCGTCTACAAGGGCAGCGACGGGACCGTCCTGTGGAGCACCTGCAACACCACCGGCACCCTCGTCGAGTATCCGCTGGTCGCCGACGTCGACGGTGACGGCCACGCCGACATCATCGCCGTCTCCAACGATTACTCGGGCATCACCTGCGACGGCACCACGCAGACCGGTGTGCGCGTGTTCGGCGATTCTCTCGGCAGCTGGGTCCGGACCCGCCGCGTCTGGAATCAGCACACGTATCACGTGACCAATATGGTACTCTTGTCCTGAAACCGCCCTGCGCGGCCTCGAACGGCAGAATGTGTCCGTAAGGACATGCCCGAAGTCACTCTTGTGTGGCTCGAATTTGTCTCGAAAGATGGTGGGTAGGAGGAGGGGTCATGATCACTGCT
>JAYUXQ010000878.1:0-8628 GCA_043752905.1 Nannocystis sp.
AAGATCTTCGCCGACCAGTGCCTCGCCTGTCACGACACCGGCAGCGACGACATCGTGCTCGCCGGCTCGCCCGAGCGGCTGCTCAAGATGCAGTCGAAGCCGACCAAGAAGCCGATCCTCGTCGCCGGAGATCCGGACGCCAGCTACCTGATCGCCAAGGTCACCGGCGCCAAGGGCATCGCGGGTGACCCGATGCCGCTCGGCGACACCATGCCCAAGGCGGATGTCGAGGTCCTGCGCCAGTACATCGTCGCGCTCGGCGACCGCGACAAGGCCGGCGCCGGTGAGACCACGGTCGCGGGCGACGGCGGCACCACCCAATTGCCGGTCGGAGACACCGGCGTGGTCGCGGGCGACGGCGACACCGACGGTGCCACCGAGCCCGCGGGTTCGGCCGACGGTGCGCCGGCCAAGCCGAGCCGCCCGCCCTTCCATGGCGTGTTCCAGATCAACCTTCCGTCGACCTCGACGCTCGGCAAGCGTACCTTCGAGTTTCGCATCGACCACCGCTTCGGCCGGGTCGGCGCGGAGCGTGGCGCGTTCGGCCTCGACGCGGGCGCCAACATCTCGTACGGCTTCGCGTACGGCATCCTCGACGGGTGGGACGTGCTGCTGCGGCGCAGCAACTCGCGCAAGGGCTACGAGCTCGGCACCAAGTACATCCCGATCCGCCAGGAGGCGGGCAAGCCGGTCAGCTTCGGTGGTTACGCCTCGGTCGAGTACCTGCGTGACTTCCCCTCGAACACCGGCAACCCGTGGGCCGGCAACTTCCAGCTGATGCTCAGCCGCCTGTGGTTCGAGCGCTGGAGCACCATGTTGCTGCTCGGCTACTCGCTGCGCACCGACCACAAGGCCGCGCCGACCGTCGACTTCGACGGCAACGGCGGCGCGGCGCCGGTCCGGGTCCGCGACAAGCGCGGCACGCTCGGCGTCGGCCTCGCCTCGACGGTGTGGGTCGGCGAGAAGAAGCGCTGGGGCATCGACATGGAGTACTGGCTCCCGATCCCCTCCAACAAGTTCTACTTCAACGGCGGCAACGCCGACCCCAACGGCAGCAACATTGGTTCATGGTCGCTGGGTGGCTCGGTGCGCACCGCCAAGCACTTCTTCCAGGTCTTCCTCACCAACACCCGCGAGATCCACACCAACCTCTATGCCCCCGGCGGCCAGTCGAAGAACCCCTTCGAACAGCGCGGTAACTTTTTCTTCGGCTTCAACTTGAGCCGACAGTGGAGCCTGTAATGACCCGAACGCCCCGTGACCCCCGCGCCTGCGTGGCCGCCGTGCTGCTCGGACTCTCGGCGTGTAATCAGCTCGAGAAGATCGACGAGAGCGGCACCGCCAGCGGCGGCGACGCCATCCCGACCGACGTCCAGCTCGCCTTCGAACGCACTTGCGGCAGCTCGCCCGCCTGCCACGCCGCTGGCGGCCTCACGCCCACGCTCGAGGGCGCCGGCATCGGCGCGTTGATCGGCGCGCCCTCGACCGCCGGCGTCCCGCTGATCACCCTCGGCGACACCGCGAATTCGTACATCGCGATCAAGATGCTCCCGGACGCCGTGCTCGGCGGGCTCGGCGTGACGCGCACAGGCAGCCGCATGCCGCTCGGCTTCGACTACGCCTCCGGCAACGCGGAGACCCTCGCCGACACCCGCACGATCCTCGCGTGGATCGGCGGCGCCGACTACCCCGGCGGTGGCAGCGGCGAGACCGGCGGGACCACCGGCGATCCCACTGGCAGCGGGAGCGGCGAGTCGAGCACCGGCGGGATGGTCGAGCCGACCTTCGCCAACGTCGACGCCATGATCTTCGCAACCTCGTGCAGTTGCCACTACTTCGCGCCCGCGGGCGCCGGCAACGGTAACCTGACCCTGCAGATGGGCATGTCCTACGCGGCGATCGTCGGCGTGAAGTCGATGCAGCTGGCGACGATGGACCTCGTCAAGGCCACCGACCCCGACAACAGCTATCTGTACCTCAAGGTGACCGACAAGCACCTCGACGCCGGCGGCGTCGGCGACAAAATGCCGCAAGGCGGCATGCTCACCGCCGACAAGCTCCTGCTGCTCGAGGAGTGGATCGTCGCTGGCGCGCTCGACAACTGAGCGCATGTAATCCCATGCTCACGGCCTCCACCCTCGATCGCGGGGACACGGTCCTCCACGTCGTCAAGAGCCCGACCTATCCGCACGAGCGGCGGGCGCCGGTGCTGTTCCTCCACGGCTACCCCGACACCCACACGACCTGGTCGAACCAGCTCGAGGGCCTCGCGCCGATGCACCCGGTCGCCACCTACGACATGCGCGGCGTCGGCGATTCGACCCCGCCGACCGGCCCCCGCGCGACCGACATCGCCCGCTACCTCGACGACATCGAGGCCGTGATCGATGACGTCGCCGGTCCCGAAGGACAGGTCCACCTCGTCGGTCACGACTGGGGTGGCGTGCTCGGCTGGTACATCGCCGGCGATCCGCGCCGCTCGAGGCGCCTGCGCAGTTTTTCGGCGATCGCGGCCCCGCACCCGGCGGCCGCGAACTCGATGCTGCTCGGCTGCCTGCGCCGCCATCGTCTCGAGGACCTCGGCGTCCTCGCCGACCAGATCCGGCGCTCCTGGTACATCTTCCTGTTCCAGATCCCGCGCGTACCGGAGTGGTACCTGACCCGCGACGTGCGATCGATGTGGATCCGTACCCATAGATCCGGCGGCATGCGACGCGACGACCCCGAGTTCGCCGAGATCGATCCGGTGCGCGCGCGCAGCAGCCTGGTCACCCCGCTCGCGCTGTACCGCCAGGCGTTTCGCGCCTCGCGGTCGGCCCCGCGCACTGTCGACGTCCCGGTGAGCCTCATCGTGCCGCTACGAGACATGGTGCTGCGCCCCGAGCTCTACGACGAGGTCCCCGCGTTCGTGCCGGACCTCGAGCAGCACCGCCTCGACGCCAACCACTGGGTGCACCGCACGCACGCCGCGGAGGTCAACCAGATCCTCCACGACTTCATCGCTCGCCACGAGCCCTGAGCGCGGGGCCTGTCTGTTTCGCGAGCACCGGAGTCGGACGCGGCGAGATCGCCGACGCCCGGGCCGGGAGATCGAGGACCCGGCCGCGTTCGCGGGCGCAGCGTCGTTGTCCGGATGCGAGGGATGGGGGATAGTCGGGCCCGTGACGGCAAGCGACGCTTTTCCCATCGATCTCGCAACCCGCAAGCCCCTCAAGCTCGACCCGACGAAGCTCGCGCTGTCGGACGACGAGCGCGAGGTGCTGCGCCACAACATCCAACTGTGCCGCGACGCGATCGTGTTCTTCACGGCGCTGGCCGGCGCGCGCGGGCTCGGCGGGCACAGCGGCGGCGCGTACGACATCATCCCCGAGGTCCTGATCATCAAGGCCTTTATCGACTTCGGCGCACCGATCGTGCCGATCTTCTTCGACGAGGCCGGGCATCGCGTGGCGGCGCAGTACCTGCTCAGCGTGCTCGACGGGCACATGCCGGCCGAGAAGCTCCTGCACTACCGCGAGTACGACGCCGGCATGCCCGGTCACCCGGAGCGGCTGCTGACGCCGGGCGTCGACTTCTCGTCGGGGCGCCTCGGTCACATGTGGGCCTACGCCAACGGGGTCGCGCTGGCGAACCCGGGCAAGGCGGTGATCATGTTCGGATCCGACGGCAGCCAGATGGAGGGCGACAACGCCGAGGCCGCGCGCCTGGCGGTGGGCAAGCGGATCAACATCAAGGTGCTCATCGACGACAACAACGTCACGATCGGGGGCCACCCGAACGAGTACATGCCGGGCTTCGACCTGACGCGCACCTTCTCGGGGCACGGGCTGCCGACCGAGACCGTCATGGGCGAGGACCTCGACGCGCTGCACGTCGACCTCGCGCGCATGTTCGCGACCGACGAGCCGCGCGCGCTGATCATCAAGCGCCTGATGGCCCCCGGCATCGCGGGCGCGGAGGGCAGCCCGCACGCGCACGAGGTGCTCAAGGCCGAGACCGCGATCAAGTACCTCGAGCAGCGTGGTGGTTACGAGCAGGCGATCGCGCTGCTGCGCGCCGCCAAGCCCGACAAGTCGCCGCTGACCTACAAGGGCTCGACCGGCGCCGGCAAGAACCGCGACGACTTCGGCAAGATCATCAACGAGATCCTCGACGGCATGGACGAGAAGACCCGCGTCGCGTCGGTCCGGGTGTTCGACAACGACCTCGAGGGCTCGTGCGGCCTCAACCACATCCACAAGAAGCACCCCGAGGTGTTCGTGCAGGCCGGCATCATGGAGCGCGGCAACTTCTCGGCGGCCTGCGGCTTCGGCCACGTGAAGGGCAAGCAGGGCATCTTCGCCACGTTTAGCGCCTTCCTCGAGATGTGCATCAGCGAGATCACGATGTCGCGGCTCAACTTCGCGAACGTGCTCGCGCACTTCTCCCACAGCGGCGTCGACGACATGGCGGACAACACCTGCCACTTTGGCATCAACAGCTTCTTCGCCGACAACGGCCTGGCCCCCGGCCACGGCCACGGCGGCGACACGACCCGCCTGTACTTCCCGGCCGACCAGCACCAGTTCGCCAGCTGCCTGAAGAAGATCTTCCACGATGAGGGGATGCGCTTCGTGTTCACCACCCGCGCGCCCGTGCCCGACATCCTCAAGGACGACGGCACGCCGTTTTTTGGCAAGGGCTATCCGTTCGAGCCGGGCGTCGACGACCTCATCCGCGACGCGGAGGGCGGCGGCTACGTGGTCAGCTTCGGTGAGACCCTGTACCGCTCGCTCGACGCGGTCCTCACGCTGCGGGAGTCCGGGCAAAAGGTCGGGCTCGTCAACAAGCCGACGCTCAATGTCTACGACGAGAAGATGATGGCGCGGCTGGTGGCGGCGCCGTTCGTGCTCGTCGCCGAGGGCTACAACGTCAAGACCGGCCTCGGCATCCGCCTCGGCACCGAGCTGCTCAAGCGCGGTTTCAAGGGCAAGTACAACCACATCGGCGTGCACAAGGAGGGGTCGGGCGGCCTGTGGCAGCAGATGGGCTACCAGGGCCTCGACCCGGCCAGCATCGGCAAGGCGATCGCGGCGCTGGCGAGCTGAGGTCGCGGGTGGCGGTGTCGAGGCTCCTCGACGCCGCGAGCGCTCGACGCGAGCGCTCGGGCACGCGAGCGCTCGGCCGACGAGTGAGGCGGCCAGCCCGGCCGATCGCCGTGCTCAGCCGACGCCCTGCACCGGGAGCTTGCGCGGCCAGTCCGTGTGCACGAACTGGCCCGGGGCGTCGGTGCGCTCGTAGGTGTGACTGCCAAAATAGTCGCGCTGGGCCTGGATCACCGAGGCGCTGCCGCGGGCGGTCGTCAGCGTGTCGAACCACGCGAGCGAGGCGGACAGGCCCGGCGTCGCGTGGCCGGTGGCCGCGGCGGCCGAGACGACGCGGCGCCAGCCGGGCAGGCGCCGCGCGAGGTCGGCGACGAACTCGGGCGCCAGCGCGAGCAGCTCGAGGTCCGGGGTGGCCGCGAAGGCGGCCTGGATGCGATCGAGGAACACCGCGCGGATGATGCAGCCGGCGGTCCAGATCCTCGCCACCTCGCCGAGGTTGGTGCCGTAGCTGCGCTGCGTGCTCGCCAGGGCCAGCAGCGCGAAGCCCTGGGTGTAGCTGCAAATTTTCGAGGCGTAGAGCGCGTCGCGCAGGTCGTCGATGGAGACGCCCCCGAGCCGCGCCCGCGCGGGTCGCAGGGCCGCCTCGGCGCGCTCGCGCAGGCCCTTGGCCGCGGACTGGTTCCGGGCGTCGATGGCCGCGGCGATCGTCGGGATCGGCACGCCGTGCTCGACCGCCGCGAGCACCGTCCACTTGCCGGTGCCCTTTTGTCCGGCGCGGTCGAGGATCGCGTCCACGAGCAGCTGTGAGGGGTTCTGCGGGTCCGGGGCGCGCAAGATGTCGGCCGTGATCTCGACGAGGAAGCTGCGCAGCTCGCCCTCGTTCCACGTGCTGTACAGGTCGGCCACCTGCGCGGCGGGCATGGCGAGGCCGTCGCGCAGCAGCGCGGTGGTCTCGGCGACCAGCTGCATGTCGCCGTACTCGATGCCGTTGTGGACCATCTTGACGAAGTGACCGGCCGAGCCGCGCCCGCAGTAGGTCACGCACACGCCCGATTCGCTGCGCGCCGCGATCGCCTCGAGCGCGGGGCGCAGGCGCGACCACGACTCGGGGTCGCCGCCGGGCATGATCGACGGACCGTAGAGCGCGCCGTCGGAGCCGCCGGACACGCCCATGCCGACGAAGCGCCACGGTCGCGCCTCGGCCCGCGCGGCCCGCCGCTCGGTGTCGAGGTACAGGCTGTTGCCGGCGTCGACGACGATGTCGTCCTGCTCGAGCAGCGGGTCGAGGGCGTCGAGCAGCTGGTCGACCGGGTCACCCGCGGGCACCATCAGGACGATGCGGCGCGGCCGCTCGAGCGCGGCGACGAGGCCGGGCAGGTCCTCGGTGATGCGCAGGTCGGCCTCCGGGTGGGCGGCCGCGACGGCGCGCCCGCGGTCGACGAAGTGCTCGAAGCCGGCGACCTTGAGGCCGCGGCTGGCGAAGTTACGCGCCAGGTTGGCGCCCATTACACCGAGGCCGATCACACCGATGTCACAAAGTCTGGTCGTTGTCATGTTGGCGCTCCTGCTTCGAGGTCGGGGAAACCAGTGAGGTCGGTGAGCACGACGAGGCGCCCCAGGTGCGCGGCCGGGAGGGCCGGGTCGCCGCGCCGCAGGCGGGTCAGGGCGTCGCGCTTGCCCTCCCCCGGCGCCACCAGCACGCACAGCCCGGCGCGCTGCAGCAGCGTCAGCGTCAGCGTCATACGTGCGGGCGGCGGCTTCGGGCTGTCGCGGATGTGATCGACGAGGCCGGTGGCGTGCAAAAAATCGTGACCGGGGAACAGCGAGGCGATGTGGCCGTCCTCGCCGAGGCCGAGCAGGGCGACGTCGACGGCGTCGGCGAAATTGTCGGCGAGGCCGGCGACCACCCGCGAAATGGCCTGCGCGGGGCTGGCGTCGTCGGCCCACAGCGGCAGGGTGACGGCGCAGTCCTCCGGCAGCAGGCCGGCCCGTAGCGCCGCGCCGCGATTGGAGTCGGCGTCGGTCGCGGGCACGCAGCGCTCGTCGACCCACGTCAGGTGCAGGCGCTGGCGCACAGGCGCGGGCAGCTCGGCGAGCACGTGGGCCATCACCTGCACGGCCGAGCCGCCGGGGATCGCCAGGCGGGCGCGACCGGAGCGGCGGTCGGCGGCCACCAATGCGCGGATCATGCCGGCCGCGGCCGCTGCGAGCGGCGCCGGCGAGGACATGAACTCATGGACATGTCCCATCAGACCTGTCCTTGCGACCAGCCGCCCTCGCAGCCGTGGAACAGCTCGTCGGCGGCCTCCGGGCCCCATGTGCCGGCCTCGTACTCGGCGATCGGCGGGGCCTCGGGGGAGTCCCAGGCGCTGCGGTAGGCGTCGACGAAGCGCCAGCAGGCCTCGATCTCCTCGGCGTGCACGAACAGCGTCGCGTCGCCTTGCAGGGCGTCCTGCAGCAGGCGCTCGTAGGCGGGCGCGGTGGTGATGCCGAAGTGCTCGCGGTAGTCGAAGTCGAGCTCGGCGGGCGACATGACCATGGCGGCGCCCGGGGTCTTGACGCCGAACGACAGGCGGATCTCCTCGCGCGGCTGGATCGTCAGCGTGAGCACGTTGGGGCGGATCTGGCACAGGCTGCCGTCGCGCAGCTTCTCGCGGAACTCGTTGTCGCTGAGGCCCTCGGGGCGGTTGAACAGCTGCAGCGGCGGGACACGAAACTGCACGCGGACCTCGGTGAACTTTTGCGGCAGGCGCTTGCCGTGACGCAGCAGGATCGGGACGCCGGCCCAGCGCCACGAGTCGATCTCGGCCCGGATCGCCACGTAGGTCTCGGTGTCCGAGTCGGCGGGCACGCCCTTCTCTTCGAGGTAGCCGGGCACCGTCTTCTCGCCGTCCTTGCCGGGGATCTTGCCGGCGGTGTAGCGTGCGCGCACCGAGTGGCGCAGGGCCGAGGCCTGGCCGGGCACGTGCAGCGAGCGCAGCAAGTTGACCTTCTGGCTGCGCAGGGCCCAGGCGTCGAGCGAGGTCGGCGGCTCCATGGCGACCAGCGCGAGGACCTGCAACATGTGGTTCTGCAACATGTCGCGGGTCGCCCCGGTGGTGTCGTAGTAGCCGGCGCGGCCGCTCTCCATGCCGAGGTCCTCGGCGACGGTGATCTGGATGTGCTCGACGTGGTGGCGGTTCCAGATCGGCTCGAAGATCGCGTTGTGGAAGCGAAAGCCGAGCAGGTTCTGGACCGTCTCCTTGCCGAGGTAGTGGTCGATGCGGTAGACGGCGTCCTCGGCGAAGTGCTCGTGGACGACCGCGTTGAGCGCGCGCGCGCTCGCGGCGTCGTGGCCGAACGGCTTCTCGATGACGAGCCGGGCCCAGCCCGCGCCGTCCGTGCCGGCGCGCTCGGCCTCGTGCGTGCCGAGCGCGCGGATCGCGTCGGGGAAGGTGGAGGGCGGCAGGGCGAGGTAATAGACGCGGTTGGCTGCGCCGTCGCTTTCTGCGCTGCCGTCTGCGGTGCCCTCGGCGGTGACGTCGGTGGTGACCGCCATCTCGGC
>JAYUXQ010000879.1:0-3510 GCA_043752905.1 Nannocystis sp.
GAGCCACAGCGTGGTCAGGTGGCCAGGCATTCGCGCCGGCTCCCCCTCGACCTCGGCGGGCTCGTCACTCGCGGTGCGGACGGCAGCGCCGACGCGCTCACGCGGCATGGCGTCAGGGGCAGTTGCCCGAGGTCACGACCTGGCCCGTCACCGGCACGCCGTCGCCGGGGACATCCGTGAAGGTGACGGCGATCGACTGGCACCAGCCGTAGGGGCAGGCCTCCTCGCGGGCGACGTGCGCGTGCGGGCCGGTCGACCAGCCGGTCGAGCCCGACAGGCCGACCACCGCGCCGCGCGTCACGAACTCGCCGAGCCCGACGTGGACCTCGCCGAGGTGGCCGTAGATCGAGGCGGTGCCGTCGACGTGCAGCAGCGTGACGAAGTTGGCGGCGTCGATACACTCCATCCCGCCTCCGTCATAGCAAGGGTCGCCGGGCATGGTGTCGGCGTACAGGTGCGAGACGGTGCCCCCGGCGATCGCCACCAGCGGTGAACCCGAGCCGAGCGAGAAGTCGAACGCGTGGGCCGACTGCCCCTGATGGCTGAATTCGCCAAAGTTGCCCTGGCTGATCGTCGCCGTTTTTCCACACTCGAGCGGCAAGAAGAAGCCGTCCGTGGCCGGCTCGTCGAGCGTGCACTCGACCAGGCCACCCCACACATAGCCCGCGAGCATGTCGGCCTCGATCTGCATCCACTCGCCGTTGCCCTCGATCACCTCGCCCTGCACGACCGCCACCACGTCCACGAGCGCCCCGGCGGCGAGCGTGCCGACCGACTCCATCGCGGTCGAGGGCGTCGGGCGGACGTTGAGCACGTCGCCCGGTGGCACCGTCACGCGCACGCGCGGACAGTCCGCCGGCGGACCGCCCGTGTCGCCGGTCGTGCCCGCCGCGCTCGTGGTGGTCATGGTGGCCATGCCCGTCGCGGTCTCGTCCGCGCCCGTGGTCGCGAGGCTCGGGTCCTGGGTCGGGTCGCCGGTCGTCGGGTCCGGTGGCTCGCCGGTGCTCGCTCCGCCCGTCGGTCCGTCGGACGAGCTGGACCCGGCGCCGCTCGAGTCGCCGGTGCCGGACGGATCGCCGCCGAACGTGATCGACTCCGCGAATTCACTGCCCTCGCCGCCGGATTGACAGGCGACGACGAATATCAGGATCGCGGGGCGCAGGCGCATCGGTCTGCTGTAACAGACCCGAGCGCGCGACTCAACGCCGTCCATACCGAAATGGGTATTGGAACATGGGCCACCGGCCATGTCGACGTGACGACCGAGATCGCCGGCTATCACGGCGACACCCCGTGCCGCGCGCAGTTCGAACACACGATCTGCGTGACGGCCGACGGCGCCGAGGTGCTCACCACCTGTTAGCCTGCCACGCATGAGCCAGCGCCACCTCGAGTGCAGCATTTGCAAGACGATCCGTCCCGACAGCGAGGCCCGCAACATCCCGACCTTTCGTGCGGATACCACCAGCTTCGTCGACAGCTACTATTGTGGGGACCACGCCCCCGCCGCGCTGGCGGCCGTGCACGGCCAGGTCGTCGCGCTCGACCTCGACGCCGACGAGCGCGACGACATGACCCCGCTGCTGCTGCTGCTCGCGCTGCTGCGGGCGCGCGGCCAGATGAGCGAGGACCTGCGCGACGACGAGTTCCACGGCGAGGGCATCGAGCGCGTCCGCCAGCAGGTGCTCGCGCTGCTGCGTCGCCTGGAGCGCGGGGCAGTGCTGCCGGTCGTCGAGCCCTCGGCGCTGTGTTCGGACTGCTTCCGGGCCCTGCCGGCGTCGCAGATCCGCGTGTTGCCGTGGTACAACGATGGGGTCGACGATTATGTGACCACATTTCGCTGCGGCGAATGCTTTCAAAAGGCGATCGCCGAGACGCGCGCGCACCTCGAGGCCGGCGGAGATCGCGAGGTCGCCCGGCTCTCCGAGTTCTTCGGCCGTCACGCCGTGACGATCCTCGAGTATCGCCGCGGCGATCCGGCCGCGACGGTGCGCCCGATCTTGCTGCACGTGCTCGGCATGCTCGCGCAGGGCGCGATGACCCTCCCGATCGGCGAGACCGTCCCGGTCTCCGAGGTCCTCGCGCCGACCCCCGCCCCACTGGCCCCACCGCCGGCCGCACCCGAGCCCGCCCCCGAGCCCGCCCCCGAGCCCGCCCCGCGGGCCTCGTGGTGGTCACGCCTGTTTGGACGCAAGCCGGACTGATCTTTTACGCCGCCTTCGGCTTCTCCTTCGGCTTCTCCTTCGGCTTTTTGCGCTCGGCCAGCAGTCGCGACTTCACGCCGGCCCACGCGCAGATCGGGCACCGCTCCCACGTGTGGCGCAGGGCCGGGCAATACTCGCGGCCGAAGTAGATTATTTGTAGATGCAGCCGCGGCCACGCCGACCGGTCCCACGCGGCCTTGAGGTCGTGCTCGGTGCGCTCGACCTTGCTGCCGTCCGACAGGCCCCAGCGGTACGCGAGGCGATGGATGTGCGTGTCGACCGGGAACGCGGGCACACCGAAGGCCTCGCACATGACGACGCTCGCGGTCTTGTGGCCGACGCCGGGCAGGGCCTCGAGCGCCGCGAACGACCGCGGCACCTCGCCGCCGTGCTGCTCCACCAGCATCTGCGAGAGACGATGAATGTTGGCGGCCTTGCTCGGCGACAGCCCGCAGGTACGGATGTACGCGAGGATCTCGGGCACCGTCAGCGCGGCCATCTGCGCCGGCGTCGAGGCGCGGCCGAACAGCGCGGGCGTCACGATGTTGACGCGGGCGTCGGTCGTCTGCGCCGAGAGCACGACGGCCACCAGCAATGTGTAGGGGTCGTGGTGCCCCAGCGGGACCGCCGGCCTCGGGTACAGACGGTCGAGGGTCTGCTGGATCTTTTCGGCTTTCTCGGCGCGCTTCATCAGGCTTCGCGGACCATGGTACGCCATCCCGGCGCGAAATCGACCGGCAGCCACACCGGCCTGCGCAGCCCGTCCGGGGGTCGTTTCCCACGTGCTGCTCTGGAGAACTCGGGCGCTCGCCCGCGACCGGGCCGCGCGCGCGAGCGCCACAGTCGGGTATAGTGCGGCCCATGCTGAAGTCCCCCTGCCTCGCAGCGCTGGTCTTCGCGGCGACCGGCCTCGCCTGTTCGCCGACGAACTCGAACCAGACGACGCCCCCCGACCAGACCGGCGGATCCACCACCGGCGGAACCGCCGGCGGTCCGACGCTCGGCGACCCGAACGCGGGCGGCGGCACGGACCCCAACGCACCCGCGGGCACGGGCCCGAATGGTCAGGACAGCACGACCACCGGGACCGGCCAGACCACCCCGGTGGTCGCCGGTGGCCCGAACGACAACCGCTTCATCGCCCCCGAGATCTCGCACTCGAAGGGCGTGCCCGGCGGCATCGTCGTGCTCTACCCCCGCATCATCCCGACCACGATCGCCGGGGAGAACGCCGCGCTGGCGACCCAGATCCAGGCCAAGGTTCGCGCCGTCGCCGAGAAGGCGCTGCCCGGTCGCCCGATCGACG
>JAYUXQ010000880.1:0-3499 GCA_043752905.1 Nannocystis sp.
TCGGACCCGCAGGACCGACAGCACCCGCAGGACCGACAGCACCCGCAGGACCGACAGCACCCGTCGCGCCCACAGGGCCCGCGGGGCCCATCGCGCCCGCGGGGCCCACTGGACCCGGAGCGCCCGGAGCACCCACTGGACCGATCGGGCCCGGAGCACCCGCTGGACCCGTCGCGCCCGGAGCACCCGCTGGACCCGGAGCGCCCGCAGCACCCGCTGGACCCGCTGGACCCGCTGGACCCGCAGCACCGACCGCGCCCGCAGCACCGGGGTCACCCATCGCGCCCGCTGGACCCGCTGGACCGGCAGCACCGGCAGCACCCGCTGGACCCGCCGGGCCCACCGCGCCCGCAGCACCGGCCGGACCCGCGGGACCGACGAGGCCAGTCGGGTCGCCGACCCACTGGCCATTCGCGTCGATGACCGGGCCGAAGCCCTGGATGTCGACGCTGACCGGATGGATGTCGCCGCGGACATCGCCGGCGAACATCGCGTACGGCACCGACGCCACGGGAGCACGCGGTGCCATCTCCGGGTCGGCCCCGACGGTGACGCCGAGGAACCGGATCGACCCGTCGAACACCACCTCGTCGAGCGGCACCAGCTCACCGAGCTGCACCGAGAAGAAGCCGTCATCGAAGTCGACCGTGATCGTCTCCGACCACAGCTCCGTGCCGGCGTCCTCCAGATCGTAGATCGTGAACTTGAGGTCCTGGGGACCGACCACCGGCACGCCGCCCGCGTCGAACAGCCGGCCCTGGTGCGTGACCACCTGCGGCACGTCCGCGCGTGCGTCCATCGCCGTCAACCACGTCGCCGCAGCGACCGTGGTGCCCATCAACCACTTTCGCATGTTCCGCATTGCACTGTAATTCTTCATCATGGAGGATTCCCGTTCGCTCCGATCAGGCCACCCTGAAGTCGGAAGTTGTCAGATGTGTAAGTCCCCTGGTTCTGCGTCGGCTGGCCGATCGTGAACACCATGCGGAAGTTGGGGCTGCTCGCCACCGTCCCGCCGTTCACCACCTGGCTCACCGAGTGACCCATTACCCCGCTGCCCGTATCCGTGTCACCCGTCGTCGTCCCGCCGGTCGTCCCGGTCGTCCCGTCCGTCGTGTCACCCGTCGTGTTCCCTGTCGTCTGTCCCGTCGTGTCGGTGTCCGTCCCCGTCGTCGCGTCCGTCGTGGACGACGTGACCGGCGAGGTCGTCGAAGGATCGCTGGTCGGCGTGGTCGTCGGTGTGTCCGTCGTCTCCGTTGTCGGATCCGTCGTCGTCGGCGGCGTGGTGTTCGTCGTGGTCGGCGGCTCGTCCGTCGTCCCCGAAGATGTCCCACTCTCCGTCACACCCTCCGTCATGGCGATCCCATCGTCGCCACACGCCCCACTCAGCAGCGCTCCCACCATCACGACCGGACCCCACCACATGCTCATGTGTGCGGCTCGGCGCATGTTATCCACTCCTGTTTGTTGTCCCGTCGGCATCAAAAGACCAGTTAACGCGCCGACCCTATCAACAAGCGTCGATCACCACAACCGACTTCCTGGCTCTCAAGACAGGTAAAGATCGGCGCTCGCCTCCGCTCCGCGCACGCGAGCCCATCCTGCGCCTGCGGCCTACCCCTCGCCGGGCGCCACCTCGCCCGCTCCTGTGGGCGCATGCGACGCCGGGTTACGATGGCCGCGGCTGGCCCCCACTGGCCCCCACATGATAGAAAAGCGTGCTCCGAGGTCCGCCTTGCTGTCCACGTCCCGTCTCGTCTCGTCGCTGTTCATCCTTGTGACCGCCTCGACCCTCGCCTGTGATGGTCCAGCCACGCCGCAGAAGGCCACGCCTCCGCAGACGTCGACCGTCCCCGGCCCGGGTACACCCTCCTCGAATGGGGCCGCGGTCGCAGACCCGGCCGAGGCCGAGAAGCGCTACCAGAGCGCGCTCGCGCTCGAAGCCGCCGGTCGTTACGTGGAGGCCCGCGCGGAGGTCGAGCTGGCGATCTCCGGCGGTGCCGGGAGCGACGCCAAGCTGCTCGCCGCCAAGCTGGCGATCCTGCGCGACGACCTCGACGCCGCGCGGCGCCTGCTCGAGCCGCTCGCCGACAGCAACAACGCCCTCGTCCTCTACAACCTCGGCCTCATCGCCCAGCGCACGGGTCAATACAACGAGGCCCGCACGCGCTACCTCGCCGCCCTCAAGGCCGACCCCAACTACGCGGCCATCCGCTACAACCTCGCGGTGCTGACCTGGGACGCCGGCGTCAAGGACGAGGCCCTGCACCACGCGCAGAAGTTCATCGAAATGTCGCCGGGTGACCCGAACATCGCCGAGCTGCGCCGCAAGCTCGAGCTCGACGGCCCGCCTGCCCCGGACGGCAAGACCGACGGCAAGGCGGACGGCAAGGCGGGCGACCTCAAGAAGAAGCCCGGCGCGCCGCGATGATCTGCCGCCAGCGGAGCGCGCTCATCGACAGGATCGCCAGCACGCAGATCAGCAGCGTCCCCGTGACCCCCGCGTTGATCGCCCCCTTCGTCGCGGTCGCCGGGACCGCGGCCATCGGCAGGTAGACCTCGAACAGCGAGCGCAGCGCGGCCGTGATCGTCGTGCCCGCCACGAACACCAGCGGCGCCAGCGTCACCCACGCGTACGCCGGCCGCCTCGCCTCGCGCAGCAGGATCGTCGAGCCGACCGCCAGCGCCACGGTCGCCAGCAACTGATTGGCGATGCCGAACATCGGCCAGATGGTGGCGATCGATCCGGTCAGGATGAAGTAGCTCCACGCGACCACCAGCACCGCCGACGACAGCGCTGCAGCCGGCGGCCACGACGTGTCACCGAGACGCGGCCAGCGACGTCCGAGGAACTCCTGCAACAGGAACCGACCGACCCGCGTCCCGGTGTCGATCGTCGTCAGGATGAACAGCGCCTCGAACATGATCGCGAAGTGGTACCAGTAGTCGAGCAGCGCCCGCATGCCCGGCAACCCGGAGAACACGCGCGCCATGCCGACCGCCAGCGACACCGCCCCGCCCGTCCGCGCCGCCACCACCTCGTCGGTCGCCTCCGCCAGCATCGGCAGGTCCTCGACGCGGATCCCCATGCGCGCGAAGTCTGCCGTCGTCAGCTCGTTCGCGTGCACGTCGGCCGGATCGGCGTGGTAGCCGAGCGCCGCCAGCGTGCCGTTCGACAGCCGCAGCGCGTCCGACACCTTGATCTTCCGGTCCGCGGCCGCGCTGGCGGATTGCCCCTCATCGAGCCCCAGGCGCTTACGGTCCGCGGGCGTGAGCACCGCGTCGACCGAAGCCCACTCGGCCCGGTCGCGCGCCAGCCCGCTCGTGTCGGCACCCGCGACCCCCGCGACCACCGCGATTTCGGGGTCCGTATTGATCGCGAAGTAGTCCGCGGGCGGCAGCGCCGTCGCGGCCAGCAGCGCCGTGATCCCGACCAGTCCCTCCATCAGCATCGCTCCGTAGCCGATCGGCCGGCAGTCGGTCTCGCGGTCGATCATCT
>JAYUXQ010000881.1:0-3499 GCA_043752905.1 Nannocystis sp.
ATTTTGGCACGGTCCTGAGCGCGAGGGGAAGCGCGAGCGTGACGAAGTGTCCGGCCAGGGTTTCGAGAGGGGCAGCGAGGACGGCAGCAAGGCGCAGGCGGGTGAACAGGTCGCCGAAGGGGCGCGCGGCGGGATCGACCTCGACCGACCCGACCTCGACATCAGACCCGACCTCCGCAGTTCCCGGGCCCGCCCGGGGCCGGCATGCTCGCCGGCCTGTGGTGGGCCGTCGTGACCATGGCGACCGTCGGTTACGGCGACAAGGTCCCGGTCACCGTAGCCGGACGTTTGCTCGCCATGTCGTGGATGCTCGCCTCCTTGATCATCTTGACCACCGCCACCGCCTCGATCACCTCCGCCCTCACCCTCAACAAGCTCGAGGCTTAGGTCCGCGGCCCCGAGGACCTCGGCAAGCTGCGCGTCGGCACCATCGCGCTCAGCACCAGCGAGTCCTACCTGCGCGACATGAAGCTCGACTATCGCGGCTTCACCGACCTCGCCGTCGGCCTCGCCGCCATCGAATCCGGCGAGCTCGACGCCATCGTCTTCGACCGCCCCCTGCTCACCAGCGAGATCGCCGACGGCCACGCCAAGACCCTCGAGCTGCTCCCCCGCACCTTCCAGCGCCAGGACTACGCCTTCGCCCTGCCGACCGGCAGCCCCCTGCGCGAGCCGATCAACCGGATCCTCGCCCGCAACCTCGCCACCCTCCAAGATCTGTGAGCATTGCGAACAAACCACAATTCAGCGATGACACCGATCATTTTTTGAAGGTCTTCGTGGTGGTCCCGGATTCCGCTGCGCGGCCGCTGCGGTCGATCTCGTCGGCGGTCTCGACCGCGAGCACGCCGGACGTCGTCTCGGCGCTCCGAGCCCTGGATCTCCGCATCACCCGGCTGGTCCGTAGGGCCACCGCCGGCTCGGCCCGTGCTGCTTGCCGCCGCCGGTCAGGTCGGTCGCGGTCAGGCCGAGCACACCGAGCGGGATGCGGTCCCCGGAGCCAGACACGGTGCGCGGGCACCCCCGCAGCTCACCGGGCCGCTCCGTACTCACCCTCGCGCCCAAATTCTCAAATCAAACCCCTTAAACGCAGGCGGCGGTGAAGGTGAAAAGGCTGAGGCCGAGCGAGACGTGGCGGCGGGTCATGAGCGAACATCTTCGCAGAGGCGGCGCAGACTTCTGAGACCCGGCATCTCAGGGCGCCATGACTGTACGCACGACCCGCACCCGATGATCATGCACAAAAAACTACTCGGCCTCATCGGCCTCATCGGCCTCATCGGCCTCATCGGCCTCATCATCGCTACCCAGGTGCTCTGGGCCCTGCTCCCGGTCGCCCGGGCGACCGCCCAGGACGCTGGGGCCGGGCCGGACTTCGCGGTCATCGACGCCTATGTGGAGGCCGAGATGCGGGCCAATCGTGTGCCCGGGGTCGGGCTGGCGATCGTGCATGGCTCGCAGATCGTGCATATGCGCGGCTTCGGCGATGATGGCGCCGGCCAGCCCGTGACCCCGCAGACGAGCTTTCTGCTCGGCTCGATGAGCAAAGCGTTCACCGCGTTGGCCGTGATGCAGCTGGTGGAGCAGGGTCGCGTCGACCTCGACGCCCCGGTGCAGCGCTATCTCCCCTGGTTTCAGGTCGCAGACGCCGGGGCCTCGCCGCTCATCACCGTGCGCCACGCCCTTCACCACACCACCGGCCTCGCCACGCGGACCGCTCACGCCTCGGAGGCGCCGCTCTCGATCGCGGCGCATGTGCGCGTGCTGGCCGGGGCCTCGCTGGCGCATCCGCCGGGCGCTGTGCACGAATATGCCAGCCCGAACTATCTGGTGCTGGGCGCGATCATCGAGCAGGTCGCGGGCCAGCCCTACGCGGACTACATCGAGCAGCAGATCTTCGCCCCGCTGGCGATGCAGCGCAGCTTCACGGCCCAGGACGCCGCGATGCAGCGCGGCATGGCGAGGGGGCATCGCTACTGGTTCGGCTTCCCCCGGCCGATCGTGGGCACCCATGAGGCCGACCGTTTGCCCACGGCGGCGCTGATCGCCAGCGCCGAGGATCTCGGGCATTTCCTGATCATGCAGCTCGGTCGCGGCCAGTACGGCGGCCATGTGTTGCTCTCGCCGGACAGCTTGGCCCAGATGCACACGGCGGGCGTGCAAGGCGAGGGCTTCGGCTATGGCATGGGCTGGCGGATCAGCGAGATCGGGGGCGTGCCCGCGGTTCACCATGGCGGCGTCGTCTCGCACTTTCGCGGCAAGATGGTGCTGCTGCCCGGCGCCGACTGGGGTGTCGTCGTGTTGACGAACGTCAGCAGCGCGCTGCCGGTCGGATCGACCGCGCATCGCCTGGCGGACAACATCGCCGCCAACCTGGTGGGCAAACCGCTGCCGCCCGCGGATCCCTCGCTCTCGCGGGTCTACCTGGCGCTCGCGCTCGCCGTCGCCGTCCTGACCTGGTTGCAGATCCGGGACATCCTGCGCCTCGGGCAGTGGCGCCAACGCCTCTCACTCCGGCCTCGCCGCGCCGTGCTGGCCGAGCTCGCCAGAGAGTTCCTCATACCGCTGGCGCTCGTCCTCGGATTGCCGCACTTTCTCGAGCTGCCGTGGACCGAGGTGCTGCACTGGCTGCCGGACATCGGCGCCTGGATGGTGCTAGCGATCGTCGTGGGGTGGGCGGTCGCCATTTTTAAGTCCATCGTCTTCTATCGGCTCCGGTCGCCCTGAGTGCGCGGGCGCGGGCGCGGGCGCATGGCGATGACCTCGCGCAAGAGGCGCAGCTATCGCGTCTCCGATGGCCTGTTCAGGTTCTTGCGCAGCCACGGCCGGGCCGCGGAGCTGCCGGTCAGTTACACCGACCTGACCCGCTACGACGACAGCACGCCCGTCTACGACAAGCGCGGGCGGGACACCCTGTGGCAGTCGGTGCTCTACCCCTCGAGCGTGCATCGAGCTCACGATCCTCGTGCAGTAGCTCGCGAGCCCGCGCATCGGCCAGGGAAGCATGGGCGCCTGGCTCGGCACGGCGGCGGTTTGCTGATACGGTCGCAGGCGATGCTCCGTTCGGAGCTCGCGTCGTTGCTGCTCCTCGCCTGCAAGAGTGGTGCGGAGTGCTGAACTTGCCGCGCGTGGGCGCACCCGGGTCATTTCGCCCGCCACGGTGTTCTCGAGCAACTCGAGGGTCGCGGCCGAGAGCGTCGCGGTTCGTTCGGGTCGCGCTTGCGGCGGCGGTGCCCGAGGTGTCGCGGTAGGCGGACCGGGACCGACACCCGCGTCGTCGGCGATGTTGGCGTCGACCTCGTCTCGCTCGATCTGATGGGTCCACCGTAGTAACTGCCCGAGGTCGCCGCGCGCCAGCTGGGCGAGCGTGTACAGGGCTGCGCAGTCCGGGGTCTCGCCACCTCAAGGCCGCAGAAGTGGCGCGGCGAGGCGGCGAGTCGGCCTGACGCGTGCGGAGCGCCGCTACACCTCGTCGGGGGCGTAACAGGTCCAGGCGGGC
>JAYUXQ010000882.1:0-8586 GCA_043752905.1 Nannocystis sp.
AGCGGGGATTACATCGAGCTGACGGACATCGATCTACCCGGCAAGGCCAAGGCGGAGCACAGCTCGGTGCAGGGCAGCACGCTCTATGTCAAGACCACCGGTGGCAAGCTGCTCGGCCGCGAACAGCTCGAGGGTACGGTCTTCTCGTTCACGGTCCAGGAGAACGACGTGACGATCCACCGCGACGTGCGGATCACTGACGTTCGCCAGCTGGACGAGAACGATGCGGACGAGGATCACGACTGTGAGGGCTGGGGTCACGGCAAGAAGAAGAAGAACAAGAACAAGAAGAAGAACAAGAACGTGGACGCATGGGACGACGACGGCTCGGATGTCGCGCTCTACGACCTCGAGATCCGCGAGGGCGGCAAGGGCAAGTGGAAGCCGCTGTGCGTGGACGAGCAGGGCCAGGCGACCAAAGCGGTGCTGCTGACGGACATCTGGGACCCGGAGACGGGCGACCGCGTGAGCCCGCGCCCGACCGACGCGGTGACCTTCGCCTGCGTCGACGCGGCGCTCGGCAAGTGCGTCCTGTGGGGTTATCGCCCGTGGGCGAAGGTGAACGGCGAGCCGCTGGCGGACTACCACCAGGCCTGCACGCGCCTGGCCCGCGCGGACTACTGCGGCAACGGCGTCTCGTACACGGTCACCGGCACGCCGATCCACGTGCTCGATGAGCTCGGGATCGAGGTCAAAGGCCTCGACATCAGCTACGCGGTCGAGGCAGAGTGGGGGCCGGACGGTGCGATCTGCCTCAACGCCGAAAACACGCGCCTCCCCGACCAGGAGGTCGTCTGCGAGCTGCCTTCGTGCGGTGCCGACTTCTCGTCGGGCGGCCTGATCCAGACCGGCAAGGTCCTCGGCTTGCTGCCATAATGACGGCGGGATAGTGACCGAGCTCGCCCAGGACCCGGCCCAGATCGGCCCCTTCGTCGTGCTGCGTAAGCTCGGTGAGGGGGCCATGGGCGTGGTTTACGCCGGCTTCGATGTGCAGCTCGATCGCAAGGTCGCGATCAAGCTCGTCCATCGCCACCTGCTCGACCGCCCCGAGGTCCGCCTGCGGATGACCCGCGAGGCCCAGGCGATGGCCCGCCTGTCGAGTCCCCACGTCGTCCACGTGTATCAGGTCGGCGAGCACGACGACGGCATCTACATGGCGATGGAGTACATCGACGGGCACACGCTCGGCGCCTGGCTGCGCGCGCGCCCGCGGCCGTGGCAGCTGGTGCTGCGCACCGTCTGCGACGCCGGTCGCGGCCTCGCGGCTGCCCACCACGCCGGCCTGACCCACCGCGACTTCAAGCCCGACAACGTGCTCGTCGACGCCGACGGTCGCGCGCGCGTCCTCGACTTCGGGCTCGCACAGACCGACGCCGCTGGCCAGCAGGAGCAGGCGATGGCGCAGCCGGAGACGACGGCGACCACCGAGGAGGAGGAGCGTCCGCTGGGCGCCGACATTCACTGGTCGGTGCGTTTGACGGAGCATGGCAAGGCGCTGGGGACCCCGGCGTACATGTCTCCGGAGCAGCACTTCGGCGGTCTGGTCGGCCCACACTCGGATCAATTCAACTTTAGCATCACGCTGTACGAGGCGCTGTATGGGTATCGGCCGTTTTACGGCGACACCTGGCAGGCGATCAAACAACATGTGATGCGCGGCGTGGTCCCGCCGCCGCCGATGGAGACGCGGGTGCCCAAGCGGGTGTATCGCGCGCTGGTCCGCGGCCTGGCGATCGCCCCTGACGCGCGCTGGCCGAGCCTCGACGCGATGCTCGACGCGCTCGAGCACGACCCATGGCGCGTGCGCGTGCGCGTGGCCGGCGTGGCCGGTCTCATCGGCGTGGCCTCGGTGGCCAGCTACGCGGTCGCCGTCACCCAGCTCTCACCAGAGGCCCGTTGCGACTCCACCGCGGAGCTCGTCGGCGTGTGGGATCACGCTCGCAAGGCGGCCGTCGCTCGCGCCTTCACGGCGACCCGCGCCCCGTTCGCTGCGGAGGTCCAGGAGCGCACGCTCGCCCGCCTCGACGCCTACGCGGCGACCTGGACGGCCGAGCACACCGCCGTGTGCGAGGCCAACACCGCGGGCCGGCAGACCAGCCACGTGATGGACCTGCGCGGCGCGTGCCTCGGTCGCCATAAGTCGCAGGTGGCCGCGCTGGTCGACATCTTCACCGAGGCCGACCGCGCCGTGGTGGAGCACGCGGTGCAGGCCGTCGCCGGGCTGCCGAGCGTCAAGGCGTGCGCCGACGTCGACGGGCTGCTGACCGCCGTCCCGCCGCCGAGCGATCCGACGACGGCGGCCCGGGTCGAGGAGCTGCGCGAGCGACTGGCGCGGGCGACCTCGCTAGAGGCGACGGGGCAGTACGAGCAGGGCATGCAGCTGGCCGCGCAGGTGCGTGCGGAGGCGAGGATCCTCGGGTACGCGCCGCTCGACGCCGAGGCCGCGCTGGTCGAGGGCAAGCTGCTCATGGAGGCGATGCGCGCCGAGACGGCGGACGCGGCGCTGGCCCATGCGCTTCGCGTGGCGATCACCCACGACCTGCACACGGTCGCGGCCGAGGCCGCGGTGCGGCGTCTGTTCGTGATCAGCGAGGGGCTCGGGCGCCCGGCCGAGGCGCTCGTCACCCGCCCGATCGCCGAGGCACTGGTCGAGCGCGCCAGCGGGGACGGCCAGCTCGCCGCGCTGCTGAGCAACAACCTCGGCGCGGTCTACGAGCACGCCGGCGACGTGCCCGCGGCGCGCGGACACTACGAGAGATCTCTGGAGCTGTTGCAGCGCTCGAGCGCTGGCGATCCGCTGATCGTCGTCATTCATCACAACCTCGGCGGCATGTACCTCGACGAGGGTCAACTCGGGCAGGCCCGCCTCCACTACAACCGCGCGCTCGAGCTGAGCCGCGAGCTGCTCGGCGCGCGGCACCCGTTGGCGGCGCACCCGCTCGCGGGCCTCGGCGACGTCGACTTCGAGGAGGGCGCCCCGGCCCATGCGCAGGGCATGTACGGCGAGGCGCTCGCGCTGATGGAGGCGTCGTACGGGCCGGACAACCTGTACCTGCTGCATCCGCTGGCCGGCCTCGGCAAGGTGGCGGCGACCGGCGGCGCGGGCGACGACGCCCGCCGTTACTACGAGCGCGCCGTCTCGATCGCCGATCATCACGGGACGAGCCACCCGCTGCTGGCAGAGTCGCTGGTCGGGCTCGCCGAGCTGGCGGCGAGGGGGCGCGACCCGTCGCGCATGCAGGCGCTGTTCGAGCGGGCGATGACCGTGTACGCGGCCTCGGGCGACCCCGGGGGCTCGCACCTCGCCGCGACGGCGCAAAAGGCCGGAGAGCTGGCGGCGCAGCTCGGCGAGCGCGACGCGGCGATCGCATGGTTCGAGCGCGTGCTGGCGACGCCGGAGGACGTCGCCGATCGCCCGCGGTCGATCGCGCTGGCCACCCTGCGTCTGGCGACGCTCCTCGTCGAGCGCACGGCCGAGGTCCCGCGTGCGTGTGCCCTCGTGGCCGGGGCCGACGCGGCGCTGCCCACCGAGGACCGCGACGCCGGGCTCCACGCCGAGCTGCGCGCGCTCCAGACCGCCCGGTGCGAAGGTCGTCCGCGGCGCCAATGAGGCGGCTGGAGGCGGCTGAAGGCGGCTGGAGGGGTTTTCGCGGCCCCGGCGGCATTTGACACCTCGCGGGCCAGCGGCTAGAAGATAGCCGCCTTAACATCATGAGCAAGCAAGAAGCGATCAAGCAGCGGCTCCTCGGCATCTTTCGTCAGGTCTTCGACGACGACGAGCTCGAGATCTCCACCACCACGACGGCCGCGGACATCGAGGACTGGGACTCGCTGTCGCACATCACGCTGATCGTCGCGTGCGAGAAGGAGTTCGGGCTCAAGCTGTCTCCCAAGGAGATCGGCGACCTCAAGAACGTGGGGGAGATGCTCGTCTTGCTCGAGCAGCGCGCCACGCGGTAGCCGCCGATGGGCCTCCTGTCGCTCCAGTTTCTGCTGCTGGTCAGCATCGTCATCATTCTATATCGCGTCGTCCCCTGGCAGTCGGGGCGCGTCGCCGTGCTGACCGCCGCCAACGTTGTATTCGTCGCGTCGTTCGCGTCGTTCGCCGACGGGCCGGCGGCGCTGCTGCCGTTCGCCGCGTATCTGCTGCAGGGCTGGATCTGCATCCAGGCGCTGCGTGTGTACCAGAGCCGGCTCGCGCTCGGCGTCGCGGTCGGCTGGATGGTCTGCGTCTTCATCGTCCTCAAGCAGTACAGCTTCATCCAGCCGCTGCTGGAGCCGGCGCACGTCTACGTCACGCTCGGGTTCTCGTACGTCCTGTTTCGCGTGCTCCACCTGATGATCGACACCGCCACCGGCGAGAAGATCGAGGGCCTGAGCCCGCTGCGGTACTTTAATTATACGTGCATGTTCTTGTCGTTCGTCTCGGGCCCGATCCAGCGCTACGAGGATTACGCGCGCGAGGAGACGCGACGTGACCAGCCACGGCTCGATGGTCCTCAGTTCTTCGCGGTGCTGACGCGGGTCATCATCGGCCTGATCAAGCTGGTGTTCCTCGCGCCGGCCGCGACGACGGTGCTCGAGGGTTGCCTGCGCTCGATGGCCGGCGCCGGGGGGCTGGCGTCCGGCGTACCGGAGTTCGTACAGCTCGCCACGGCCAACCTGGCATTCGTGCTGTTTTTGTACTGGAACTTCTCGGGCTCGATGGACGTTGTGATCGGCGCGGGCCGGGCGATGGGCTTCACGCTGCCGGAGAACTTCAACCGCCCGCTCGGCGCGCCGAACCTGATCGACTTCTGGACCCGCTGGCACATGACGCTGTCGAACTGGTTCCGGGTCTATCTGTTCAACCCGACGGTGACGTTCCTGACCCGCCTGCACACCAACGTCCGCCTCGCGCCCTATTACGGCGTGATCGGCTTCTTCGTCACCTTCTTCGTGATGGGCGCGTGGCACGGGACCACCGCGGTGATCATCCTCCACGGCCTGATCTTGGGCGCGGGCGTCAGCCTCAACAAGTTCTATCAGATCAAGATGCGGAGCTGGCTCGGCAAGAAGCGCCACCTCAAGCTCAACGATAACTACATATATACCAGGCTGTCCAACGGCCTGACGATCACCGTGCTCGGCGTGGCGCTCGCGTGCTTCTGGCTCGAGGGCAGCGACCTCCACCGGCTCGTGCGCACGATCGGCTACACGGGCCTGGCGAGCGCGTTCGGGTGCAGCGTTCTGTTGACGGCGATCGCGGCGACCTTCATCGACGGCCTGCGGTGGTTCACCGCGAAGACGCGCATCGACCAGGGGCTCGCGTGGCCGTGGTCGCGCCAGGCGCTGGTGGCCCTGGGGCTGTTGCTGCTGGTGATGTACGCCGCGCTGACCAAGAGCGACGCGCCGGCCTTCGTCTACGCGACCTTCTGAGAGGCGGTCATTCAAGAAGTTATGCACTTCCTCTCCCTGCTGCGTCAGCTCCTGATCACCGCCGGCTTCTTCGTCGCCTGGCTGTGGGTGCTCGGTCAGGTGATCCGCGTCGTGTATCCGGAGGACGACGAGGCGGCGGTGGACACGTATCGCAGCGCCTCGCCGCTGGTCAGCGACGCGCCGAACATCGTGCTCTACGAGTTCGACCGGCTGCGGCGCCCCGCCGAGAAGCGCATGATCGTGCTCGGGTCGTCGACCGCCATGCTCAACCTGCGCGCGGATCACCTGCGTCCGGACTTCCCCGACTGGGATGTCCACAACATGGCGATCCCGACCTCCAACATGGACCAGATCTATCAGGTCCTGGAGATGATCATCGCGGTCAGCGACGAGGAGACGCTCGACGACAGCGTGTTCATCTTGCCGCTGTATTATGTGATGTTCTCGGACCGGCTGTACGGCGGCAAGGACACCCCGCTGAGCGTCGAGATGCTGCGCTATGGCCTGTATCGCTCGCAGACGGGCGACACGCCGACGCCGCTGCTCGGCTACCGCATGACTGCCGTGACGCACGCGCTCCTGCGCGTGTTCCTCGGCGTCGACAAGCTGTCGAAGGCGGTCGCGGGGGCCAGGGCCGACCTCGACGCCGGCAAGCCGATCAACCGGGGGAGGTTTCGTCCGACGATCCGCCAGCCGTACAAGTACGCCAAGAAGCCGCCGGACGCGAAGTTGCAGCGCTCGGAGAACGCGCGCCGCGTGAAGCAGATCGGCCTGCCGGACTCGCTCGAGCACGGCCAGTTCGAGCGCATCGAGGACATCGCCGACCGCGTGCTGTCGGTCGGCGCGCGCCTCATCATCGTCGACGGCCCGGTGCCGACCTGGAACCGCGGCCCGCACTTCAAGTACTACCGCGAGCACAAGCGTGCTTTCGTCGCCGAGCTCGCGCGCAAGCCCGGCGTGGCGTACTTCGACTTCACCGACCTGGTCCCCGACGACCTGTTCGGCGACTCGGCGCACACGATGATCAAGGGCTCCGAGATGTTCGAGGACGCCGTCGCCGAGGCCATTCAGGCGCTCCGCGAGCCGATCCGCTAGGTCTCGACGTGGCGCGGCCCTCCTGCTAGGGTGCGCCCGTGTTTTCGTTTCACCACGTCGGGGTCGTGACCGCGGACGCCGAGCGTGCCGCGGAGTTCTACGCCGACCTCGGTTACACGAGGTCCGAGCGCTTCGACGACCCGCTGCAGCGCGTCGGCATCATCTTGCTCGAGAAGACAGGCAGCCCGATGATCGAGATCGTCACGCCCGCCGACCCCGGCAGCCCCGCCGCGGGCTGGCTCAAGCGGATCAAGGCCGGGCCGTATCACACTTGCTATCAGGTGCCCGACATCGCGGCGGCGACCGAGTTCCTGCGCGATCGCGGGGCGATGCCGCTGGGCGAGCCGCTGCCGGCGGTGGCGTTCGGGGGGCGCAGGGTGGTGTTCCTGTTCGGCGCGGTGTCCGGGCTGGTCGAGCTGGTCGAGGAGAACCCATGAACGCAGCAGCCGAGCGCATCGTCGCGGCCGTCCTCGAGGAGTGGCCGGATCACAAGAAGTTCATCGATCGTCGGTTTTCGCTCGGTGACGACGCGGCGGTCGATCGCGTGGCCGACCTCGTGCTGCCGCTCGTCGCCGACGACCTCCCGCGCTTCGCCGCCGACTACCACTTCATCTGTGACCTGTCGTTGACGGAGGAGCTCGAGTTTCGCCGCTCGGGTCGCTACCGGCTGTCGACCTTCGCCGAGGCCGACCGCGAGGTCTACTCGAACCATGCGTTCATGACGCGGTACATGAACGGCCTGCTGATGTCGGAGCTGTTCTGGTCGAACCATACCAGCGTGATCGACACCTACGAGCGGGATTACCTCCCGCAGCTGAGCCCCGGCTACGCGCACCTCGAGATCGGTCCGGGGCACGGGCTGCTGCTCTCGCAGGTGGCCCAGGACGAGCGCGCCTCGAAGATCTCCGGGTGGGACCTCAGCCCGGCGAGCCTCGACGCGACGCGTCATTCGCTCGACCTGCTCGGCGTCACCCGCGAGGTGACGCTGGCGAAGCGCGACCTCTTTGAAGATTCGGACGACGAGCGCTTCGACAGCATCGTCGTCAGCGAGGTGCTCGAGCACATGGAGGACCCGGCCGCGGCGCTACGCAGCCTTCACAAGCGGCTCACGCCGGGCGGACGGATCTTCGTCAACTTCCCGCTCAACAGCCCCATGCCGGATCACCTGTATTTGCTGAGCACGCCGGATCAGGCGTGCGCGCTGGTGGCCGACGCCGGTCTGACGATCGAGAGCACGCGCTTCTTCCCGATGTCGGGCTACAAGCTCGAGCGCGCGATCAAGGCCGCGCTGACGATCTCCTGCGTGATCGTCGGTCGCCGCGAGGCGTGAGCCCGGCTCAGCGTTCGTCCGGGCCGCGGCGCGTCGCGCCGCTCAGGTTCACCGTGAACAGGGTGTACTCGTGTCGTCAGCGCGGGAGGGTCCGGACGCGGCCGTCGCGGGTCACGTGTCGGCGCTGGCGGTGGCCGGCCTCGGTGACGATGAAGCCGGAGCGGTCGTCGGCGAGGGTGATCGAGGTGGGTAGCCAAAAGCGGGCGAGCGATGGTTCGCCGTCGCCGAGGCCCTGCTGTCCGGGCGCGCCGGCCAGCAGGCGCAGGCGATGCTGGCCGATGTCGTAGGCCCAGAGGATGTGGTTCTTGATGTCGGTGATCGCCAGCAGGCCCTCGCCGTCGAAGGCGACGCCGCCGGGCGTGAACTCGTGGACGCTGGCGATCGCACGGGCGTCGTGGATGTTGACGATGGTGTTGACGATGCGGACGCCGAGGTCGACCTGGCGGACCGCCTGGTTGCCGGTGTCGGCGACGAACAATGCCCGGTGGGCGAGGTCGAGGGACAGCGAGCGCGGGCCGTTGAAGCGGGCCTTGCGGCAGCTCGCGTTGATATTGCCGGGCGTGCCGGGGGTGCCCGCGAAGATCTCGTCGGACACGCCCGCCGCCGCGCGCACGCCGATGATGTGTTCGGCGGCGTCGCAGAAGTAGACGAGTCCGGAGGGGTCTTCGATGACGGCGTGCATGGATCGGGTGATCCGGGTGATCCGGGTGATCCGGGGCGTCCGGTCGACCCACGGCGGGTCA
>JAYUXQ010000883.1:0-3491 GCA_043752905.1 Nannocystis sp.
GGTGGAGGTCGACCCCGGGCGGGCGATGGCGCAGCACCACGCGGTGGTCGAGACGCTCGGCGCCTGCGGCGTACCGGTCCTGGTCGTGCCGGGCCGCGAGGGCCTCGACGACGCCGTGTTCCCCAACAACACCTTCGGCACCGCGCCCGGGCGCTTCATCGTCGGCGCGATGCGTCACCCCGGTCGCCGGGCGGAGGCCGCACGCGAGGACATGCGCGCGCTGTTCACCGGCACCCTCGGCCGCGAGCTGATCGATCTGTCATCGCATGCATCCCATGACTTCGTCGCCGAGTTGACGGGTCCGCTGATCATCGACCGGGCCCGCGGCCTCGGCCTGTGCGGCCTGACCCAGCGCGCCGACGAGGCCGGCTGCGCCGCGATGCATGCGGCGTTCGGCCTCGAGCTGACCTTTCGCTTCGCGTTGCAGCCGACCGAGTACCACACCAACGTCGTGCTCTCGGTGCTGGCCGGCCGCGCCTGCGTCCTGCACCCGGGCTCCTTCGCCGATCCCGAGGTACCTCTGGCGATCGCCCGGGTCTACGAGGGGCGCACCTTGCTGCTCTCGGACGAGGAGAAGGCGGCCTTCGCCGCCAACTGCCTCGCGGTCACCGAGCGCGACGTGATGATGAGCGCGGGCGCCTGGCGTTCGCTGCGGCCGTCCTCGCGCGCGGCGCTCGAGAGCTGGGGCTTTCACGTGCGGGCGGTCGAGGTCGATGAATTCGAGAAGGCGGGCGGCAGCCTTCGCTGCATGATCGCCGAGGTGTTCTAGCCGCGCCGGCCACATCTTGGCGCCGAGATCCGGCCCCGTGGTACAAGCCCGGCGATGTCTCGTGCCCCCTCGAAGCTGCAACCGAGCCTCGTGCTGTTCTTCATGCTGTCGGCCTGCGCCGGATCGACGCGCAAGATGGACCCCGCCGATGGTGCGCTCGGTAACTTGCCCGGGCGCTGGGACAACGCCTTCGTCGAGATCGAGACCTCGACCGGGCCGCTGCGCATGCATTATGTCGCCGCGGGCCCCAAGGATGCGCCGCGCGTCATCCTGCTCCACGGGTTCCCGGACTTCGCGTACACCTGGCACGAGGTCGTGCCGCTGTTGTCGGGCGAGTATCGCGTGCTCGCGCCGGACATGCGGGGGTACGCGGCGACCGGCAAGCCGCGCAAGGGGTATGACCTCGACACGCTGGCGGCCGACATCATCGAGTTCGCCGACGCGACCGCGGCCCTCGACGGTGCGCCGGCCGACCGCGCGACGCACTTGATAGGCCACGACTGGGGCGCCGCGGTCGGCTGGTGGGCCGTGTTGACCGCCCCGCGGCGCTTCACCACGTACACGGCGATCAGCGTGGCGCATCCGCGGGCGTTCACCGAGTTCCTCAAGAGATCCGAGGAGCAGCGCAAGAAGAGCAGGTACATGCGCAAGCTGACCTTGCCGCTCGTGCCGGTGTTCTTCGCGGGCATGTCCGACAAGCGGCGCCGCGGGGTGTACCGCGACGAGCTGACGCGAAAGGACGCGTTCGGGGACAACGAGCTGGTGTGGTACCGGGCCGCCTTCGACTCGACGATGGAGACCCGCCCGCCGCTGCGTTATTACAAGCAGAAGTTTCGCAACGCCGACGAGAACGAGCAGTTCGCCCGCCGGGCCCCTGCGATCGCCATCCCCGTGCTGGTGTTGTGGGGCAAGAAGGACAAGTACCTGATGTCGGAGATGGCCGCCGACAGCTGCAAGTACGTGCTGCCGGACCTGTGCCAGGTCGAGGTGTTCCCGGAGGCGACCCACTGGGTGCACTGGGACGACCCGAACGCCGTCGTCACGCGCTGGCAAAAATTCATCGGCGAGCTCGTGCCCGCCGACAGGGCCGCCACGACGACCGACGCGGCCGCGGCCGCCGAGCCGACGCCCGGACCGACCACGCCCGGACCGGCGTAGTCACGCGCGTCTCAGGCCTCGAGCAATTGTGCGACGACTTCGTGGCCCTCCGCGCGGGCCCACTCGATGGCGGCGCGCCCGTTGCGGTCGCGTGCGTCACGGCGGGCGCCGTGCGCGAGCAGCACGCTGGCGACGCGGGCCTGGCCGTCGATCGCGGCCATGATGAGGGGCGTCGCGTCGGTCGACCCGTTGGGCTCCTCGATGGGCACGCCGGCGGCGAGCAGCCGCGCGACGACCTCGGGCACGTCCTCGGTGCACGCGAGCGCGAGCGGGGTCATGCCGGCGTCGTCGCGCAGGTCCGTGCGTGCGGCGCAGGCGAGCAGCGTCTCGACGACCGCGCGGTGGCCCTGCCAGGCCGCGAGGTGCAGGGCGGTCTGACCGAACAGGCCCGGGCGGTCGACGGCGGATCCCGCGTGCGCGAGCAGCTCGACGATCTCCGCGTGGCCCTGGTCGGCGGCCTGGACCAGCGCGCTGCGGCCCTGCGAGTTCACGGCATCGATGTCGGCGCCGCGGGCCAGCAGCAGGCGCACGACCTCGATGTGGCCGCCGAACGCCGCCGCGATCAACGGCGTGGGGATCCCCCCGGCGCCCGTGTGCTTCGCGTCGACCTCGGCGCCCGCGTCGAGCAGCGCGGCGACGCGGGTCGCGTTGCCCTCCGAGGCCGCGTCCCACAGCGGTGAGTCCGCCGGCGCGGGCTCGTCGTCGGCCTCCGTTTGCGGGCTCCCGAGCGCCGCGGTTTGCGTGGCGACCACCGCGTCGATCGCCGCCTGCTCCGCGGGGTCGTCGACGGTCATCGCGGCGAGCCGGTCGAGCGCCACCGCGGCCTCGGCGAGGGTGCGGGCGTCCTGCGTCTGCGTGCCGATCCAGTGCAGTTGAGAGATGCCCTGGCCGAGCAGGTCCCAGCGTCCGGCCTCGCCAGCGTGCTGGATCAGGAAGCGCGCGAACGGACCGTTGTGACGGAAGAGGTCACGGGCCATCAGCAGCGTGCACATCGAGCTGGCGCATTGCAGGGCCGAGTCGGGGTCTGCCAGCGCCATGCGCAGGGTGAGGCACTTTTGGCCGAGGCGGACCAGCTCCGCGGGGTCCTCACGGCGGATCGCACACTCGGCACCGACGGAGTACATCCAGGCCCGGTCGACCGGGGCGATCTCGTGATCGCGGCCGTCCTCGTCGGTGAGCAGCAGGGCGTGGGCCTCGTCGGTGCGGACGGCGGCGTGGAGCGCCTTGAACCGCGAATAGAAGGCCCGGCCGGCCTGTTCGCGGTCCGGAGCGGCCTCGGCGAGCAACTCGCTGTGCAAGGCCGTCGCGTCGGCGATCGCCTCGTCGAGCTCGTGGTCCGCCAGCTTGCGCCACAGGGCGTTCATACGCCCCGCAAAAGTCTCCCCCTGCATATCCCCTCCAGATCCCCTCGAACCAGCGCTCGCAGTGTCACACGAAGCGGCGGCTGTTTGGGCGCGTGGCCTGTGACCTCGACTAACCCCGGAACGCACCGAGCTATTGGGCTTTTCGAGCTCCTCGAGCTCCTCAAAAGGCCTGAAACATGCGAAAGGTTTCGCGGACGCCC
>JAYUXQ010000884.1:0-8566 GCA_043752905.1 Nannocystis sp.
GTTTGGCCGATCGATCGCAGCTGCAACAGGACCAGGAGGGCGATCAGCGTGGCCGAGGCTCCGAGCACATAGGGCGCCTCGCGCAGCATCATGCGGTACATCAGCGCGTAGACGGTCGTCTCGCCGACGAACACCGGCTCGGAGGTGTCGCTCTGCGGGGCGAGGGCTCGCGTGTACGTCGTGGTCTCGGCCATGAACTCGACGCCCTTGCCGATGTCGGCGGCGTCGAAGTTCGGGTAGGCGTACACGGCGTGGCGGTCGTCGGCGCTGCGCAGCTTGTCGAGCAGCGCGGACGGCAGGCGCTCGACGGTCACCGGCTCGGCCTTGAGCATGCGCTGGAGCCGACGCGCCTCCTCGGGGCTGAGACCCTCGGCCGTCGCTTCCTGGTCCGCGGCGCGCTTTTCAAGCCGCTCCCAGGTGGCTTCGGGGACATCCTCGGTGATCGCGGCGATCGCCTGCCTGCGCTTCGCCACATCGATCGCCGGGTCGGGGAGGAGATCGGGCGCACCGAACAGCTCGGCGACCGTGGTCGGGTCACCGGCGGCCTGGCGCGCGGCGTGGTCGGCCCGACCGTTGGCGAGCACGGCGCGCGCCTGCTCGAGCGTGTCGACGACGAGGATCCCCGCATGGATGTCGCGCCCGAAGATCTCGCTGATGAGGAAGATGTCGGACTCGGCCAGCGCGCGGGTGCGGTCCGACTGGAGCTCGCGACCGTTGTTCTCGAACTGGACCCGCCGCGCCCCGTAGCCGGCGACGCCGCTGAGCAGCACGACGATCACCAGCACCAGGCCGGGTCGGCGCAGCACCGCCATGCTCAACAGGTCCGCGGTCTCGGGACGTCGCTGGAGCGCCCGTCGCATGCCACGCAGCAGCGAGGCCGAGGGCGCCGCGTCCTCGCCCCCCTCGGTGGTCCGTCGCGAGATCCGCTTGACGCCCGTCAGGCACAGCGCCGCGGGGTACACGGTGACCATCGCCAGCAGGCACAGCGCGACGCCGGAGCCCGCGATCAGGCCGAACTCCTGGAACACCGGGAACGCCGAGCTGGCCATCACCGCGAACGCGCCGAGCGTCGTGCCGGATGCCACCAGCAACGGGATGATCAGCCCGCCGAACGCGCGCGTGATCGCCTCGTCGTCGGACACGCCCGCCTGCTCCTCGCGCACGCGCAGCAGGAAGTGGATGCCGGCGTCGATGCCCATGCCCATGACGACCGTCGAGATCAGGCTGGTCAGGGTGTTGAGGTGGCCGAGCACCAGCTGTGTGAACGCCATCGACCAGACCACGCCGCACACCAGCGGGGCCATCAAGGTGAACACCGCCCGGCCCGAGCGCAGCAGCAGATACAGGATCGCAAGAACGCCGAGGAAGCCGAACAGGCCGCTCTTGAGCATGTCCTCGCTGATCGTCGCCTTCTCGTCGGCCTTGACGATGTACGGCCCGACGATGTTCCAGCGCATCGCCGAGCCAGCCCACGCTGCACCCGGCTTCGCGTGGACCTCGGTGACCGTCGCCCGCATCTCGGCGGTCACCCGTTGTGAAAAGTCGAGGTCGCTCGAGGCGTGCGTCGGATGCACCAGCAACACCAGCGCCGCGATGCCCTCACGCTCGAAGTAGTCGCGAAAGTGGGTGCGGCCCGACGCCCTGCGCTGCATGTCCTGCACGAACTTTTGCAGCGCGTCCGGGGCCCCCGCGTCGGGTGGCTCGAGGCAGATGTCGGGCTCCGACCTGCACAATTCGTAATGCGTCCACGCGGACACCAGCTCGGCGAGCTGCTCCATCTCGGCGTCGCTGAAGTAATAGAGCGCGTGGTCGGCGAAGAACTCGCTGCGCAGGCGATACTCGACGTCGCGGACGAGGGTGCTCTCACCGATGCGCGCGGCGAGCTCGTCGGCGAACGCGTGGCGCTGCTCGGGGGTGCCGTCCTGGACGACGATGTTGACGCTACCGAGCGCGCCGAACGAAGCCTCGATGCGATCGAGGCTGACCAGCACGGGGTCCCCGGCGGGCAGCAGCGAGCGCAGGTCGCTGTCGATGTGCAGGCGCGAGGCTTGCCAGCCGGCGAACGCCGTCACGACGACGGCGAGGATGAGGACGAGTCGGTGAAAGCGCAGGACCCAGGCGATCCAGCGGTCGCGCAGGCGCAGGTGATGGGCCGGCGGCAAGGGCGGCGATGGTGCCCCAAGCGCCCCCATGGGACCAGAGTAGACCCGAGTAGACCCGAGTAGACCCGAGTAGACCGGGGTCGGCCCGGCCGGTCGCGCGGATGCGCCCCGCTCAAGCCCCGCCGGGCACGATCGCGGGCGCTGCCTCTGCCAGGTCGCCGGCGGCCACGGTCGGGCTCCCCGCGAGCGTGGGATCGGTCGGCGTGCCCGAGAGCGTCGGATGGATGATCGCCCGGACGTGGGCCTCGACCCGATGGGCGCCCGCCACGCTGAGGTGGATGCCGTCTCCCGCACGCACGCGTTCGGACTTGCCGCCGGGGACGCCATCGCTGTCGAGGCGCTCGGCATACTCGCCGCGGTCGTTGGCCAGCAGCCGCCAGATGTCGATGAAGTGCCCACCGGGGCGGATCGCCATCTCGGCGCGGAAGATCGTGTTCACTCGTTGCACGCGCACGTGAAACTTCTCGGGCCGCATCACCGGCATGCCGATCCAGAACAGTGGTTTGCCGCCGGGCGCGACGATGTCGGCGAACGCGTTGATCCGGCGGGCGTACTCCGCCGACCAGCCGGGCTCGGGCCACGTGATCCACTGACCCTTGCCCATGTACAGGCCCTGGACGTCGTTGCCGCCGAACATCGCGACCACCGCGTCCGGCGGGAACGCCTCGACCTGCGCCTGCGCCTCCTTGGGCCACGAGAAGAAGTCCGGCCGCGCGAGGCCGGTGCTGCTCTTGCCCTTGCGCTGCACGCTGTAGCCATGCTCCTTGCGCAGGCCGTTCTCGAGGAACAGCCCGACCGCGCCGGCGATCATGCTGTCGCCGAGGATCAGGATCTTCTTCGCGTTCGGATCCACGGGGGCGCTCGGCCGCGCGGCCTGGCTCGCGCGCGGCAGCAGCGCGGCCGTCGTCGCGCCGGCCGCCGCCAACAACAGGCGCCGGCGCGTCAGCTCGGGGGTCTTGTTCGGGTACACCATGGTCTTGTTCGCCGGGCGGACGGACGTCAATGTGCCCAAACTTGTTCCGTCGCGCACTGGTTTTCACGCAGCGGCGCGGGTATCACCATCGGCCCCGGCCCCGGAGACCTCGCCATGACCGACCTCGACACGCAAAAGTACCTCGCCAACCTCGTCAGCAACCACAAGGTCCTGCTGTTCATGAAGGGCAACAAGACCTTCCCGCAGTGTGGCTTCTCGGCCGCGGTGATCGAGGTGCTCAAGCGCCACGCCGTCCCCTTCGAGACGATCAACGTGCTGCAGGACGCCAGCGTCCGCGACGGCATCAAGCAGTTCTCCAGCTGGCCGACGATCCCCCAGCTCTACATCAACGGCGAGTTCATCGGCGGGTGTGACATCGTCCGCGAGATGGACGCCAACGGCGAGCTCGCCGACAAGCTGCAAGCGGCCAAGAAGCCACAGGAAACGACCCCGCGCGAGGCCTGAGAGGCTCACCGGGGCCGCAAAGTACGCGGGTTGGACCGCGTTCGATCATGGGACCCGAAGGCCCAGGGTGATCACCCTGATCATGGGGCGGTGCAGAGGCCGACGCCCACCTGCATCGGGACCTGCTTGCAGGTCTCGCCGTCGGGGCACTCGCTCACCATCGCCTTGGGGTTGCAGATCAGCGCGCACAGGGTGGGGTCCATCTCCATCGGCTGGGTCAGCACGCACATCGCCTCCGCCTTGACGCCGGCGGGCACTGCCGGGCAGTCCATGCCCTCGCAGGTGGGGGCGCAGAAGCTGCCGTCGATGCCCGTGATCATGATGCAGTCCTGCATGGCCGGGCACGGCGGGTTGCCCATGGCGCACGGGCCGTAGAGATCCTCGCCGGTGCCGCCGGTGCTGGTGCCGCTGGCGTCGGTCGTCGTCCCGCTGGCATCCGTCGTCGTCCCGGTGGTCCCGTCCGACGTCGTCCCCGCGCTCGGGTCCGTCGTCGTCGTCCCCGTGGTCGCGTTCGTCGTCGTCCCGGCGCTCGCGTCGTCACCCGTGGTCGTCGGGCTCGTCGTCGTCGGGCTCGTCGTCGTCGGGTTCATCGTCGTCGGCGCGTCGGTCGTCGTGCCTCCGCTCGCGGCCGTCGTCGTCCCCGCGCTCGGGTCCGTCGCCGTCGAGTCCGTGGCAGAGGTCTGGGTCGTCTGAGTGGTGGTTCCACCGCCGTTGTCGCCGCAGGCCGCAAGGGCGAGGGTGAGCAGGGTCGTGAGTGAGGTCCGTGCGCGCATTTTCAGGTAACTCCAGAGAAAATTGTGGTGCGCGCCCCGACGGGGCCGCCGAGGCGCGCAAAACGCTACATACATGGCATGCCCACAAAGCCACGTATTTTGCGCCAAAGCTACCAGGAGACGTCGCGCACACGAACCTGCGCGGAAGCGGCGACATCGTCGAGTGTGTGCGCTACGATGGCCGACAGACGAGGAAAATCACGATGGCCTATGCCGACTTCAAGGTGTTCATCGCGGGTAGTTTGCTCGGTGTCGGGCTGACGGCCTGTGCCCCGACCGAGAGCGCAGGCGAGTGTACCGCCTCCAAGCCGTGCACGAACCGCGGCGAGGCCTGCGACGAGGTCGTGCAGGAGTGCGTGCCGCAGGAGCTCGCGGTCGACGCGACGAGCGACGAGCCGACCCCGGCGAGCTTCTCCGGCGTGGCGTTGCCGTTCTTTCGCGGCCGCGTGTGCATGCCGCTGACGGTCCAGCCGGGCGACACGGTGCCGGTCAAGATCTCACCGTGTGTGCACACGTGCATCGATCCGGGCAACTTCGACTTCAAGAAGCAGTACAGCTGCAAGGGCTCGTACTGCGAGGCCGCGACGGTGGTGACCTACGGCGCGGCGTCCGGTACCGACTGCCCGGCGGACGCGTTCGGCAAGTTCGACCGGACCCAGTGCAAGGATCTGGGGAAAGCCAAGGACATCCTGGCGAGCGCCGGCCCGTTCGTGATCGATGGGACCCAGGTCCGCGGCAACGTCCAGGTCGAGATCCCCTTCTTCACCAACGACGACGCCGCGAAGATCCGCGACGGGGCCAGCGTCGCGGACATCTGGGAGCTCATCAAGCAGTACCCGCAGTCCTCGGAGCGCGTGTTCGCGATCTCGATGGACGGCGCCAACCCGGCCGCGCCCGCCGACTGCAGTGACGAGAGCAAGTGCGATTGCCGGGACATCGGGTTCTGAGCGAGTCGACGACAGAGCACGAGCCCGAGTCCGAGCCGCCACCGCGCGGCGCCCGTCCCAAGATCGGCCTCGTGCTGTCCGGGGGCGGGGCCCGCGGCGCCTACGAGGTCGGCGTCATTCGGTATATCCGCGAGCGCCTCAAGTGCGAGGCCCGCATCGACATCATCACCGGTAGCAGCATCGGCGCGATCAATGGCGCCTATATCGCCGCCACCGCCGACCGGCCCCGCGCGCAGGGTCGCCTGCTCGCGCGCGTGTGGTCCGAGCTCAACCTCGACGAGGTGTGTCGCTTCGGCTGGACGCAGATGCGGGCGCTGCCGCAGATGCTGTTCGGCAAGGTCCGCGACCGGACCATCCACGGCGCGCAGCTCGGCGGCCTGGTCGACCCGCGGGCGATGCAGGCGCTGGTGCGCACGCGATTACCGTGGCACGCGATCACCGAGAACCTGCACCGCGGCCACCTCTCGGCGATCTCCGTGACGGCGACCGAGGTAGCGACGGGCAACGTCACGATCTTCGTGCAGACCGCCAGCGGCACCTTGCCGCCGCACTGGCCGTCGGCGCAGCGCCAGAGCGTGGTACTGACGCCGATCACCGCCGCCCACGCGCTCGCCTCCGGTGCGATCCCCGTGATGTTCCCGGCCGTGCGGGTCGGCGACCAGCTGTACTCCGACGGCGGCCTGCGCCAAAACACCCCGCTGCGCCCGGCGATGCGGCTCGGCGCGACCCGCCTGCTGGTCATTGGCCTGCGCCACAAGCCCGACGCGGGCGAGTACCGGCAGATCCGCGAGGAGGCCGAGACCGCCTTCCCGAGCGCGATGTTCATGATGGGTAAGGTGCTCAACGTACTTCTGCTCGACAAGGTAGAGAACGACCTCGAGCGGATCCAGCGGATGAATCAGATCCTCGCAGCTGGCACCCGCGAGTTCGGCCCTGACTTCTCCGCCCGCCTCGCTGGCGCGATGCACAAGGACAAGTCGACCCCCTACTCGCACGTCCACACCCTGCTGATCCGGCCGAGCCAGGACCTCGGGCGCGTCGCCTTCGAGACCGTCCAGCGCACCGGCCTCAGCAGCTACTCCGGCGTCGTCGCGCGGTGGATCCGCTGGGCCGTGCAGGCCGACGGCGGCCGCCAGGAGAGCGACCTCGCCAGCTACCTCCTGTTCGACCGCGACTACGTCAAGCGCCTCATCGACCTCGGCTACGCCGACGCCGCCAGCCACCACGCCGAGCTCGTCGCCCTCTTCAACGAGTGAGCGTCGACGCGATCACTTCGTCGTGACCGGCTTCGGCTTCGCGGTCTTCTTGGCGGCCTTCTTGTCGGCCTTCGCCTTCGCCGCGTCCTCGCTCTTGATCAGGCCCTCGATCTGCTTCTGCTCGGCGCACTGACACAGCGTCGCCCCGCCGAACAGGTCCATGCAGGCCGCGGCGAGGTAACGCAGGGTGCTGTCGGGGCAGAAGTGGCCGAGCATCGACGAGCACAGCGCCGCCTTGCTGGTGTCCTTGTTCTGACACTTGCACTTCGCCGGGTCCGTCAGGCAGCCCTCGCGCTCGAACTTCACCTGCCCCGGCGCCTGCGACCTGTCCTTGGCCGGCAACGCCGTGGTCCGCTGCTCGCCGAACACGCCCTCGTCGGTCGGCGCCACCATCGGCTCGCCCGCGGCAGCAGATGTCCCGAAGGCCAGGGACCCGACAGCCAGAGAAGCGACGAACAGGCAGGGGATGACGCGGCGAACGGACATGAGGACCCGACGATAGCGCATCGCCGGGCCCGGGCGCCAGCGTGTCCACGTACCCGTCACGCATGTCCCCGGCGAGCGCGCTTGCGCGAGCGCGGCTGGCCGTGCGATGCCCAGCGCATGTCCGCCGACTCCTCCACGACCGCGGCGCTACAGGCCCACGTGAGCGCCTGCTTCGCCGACCGCAGCCTCCTGTCGGACCCTGTCGTCCGCGAGTCCATCCTGCAGACGATCGCCCTGCTCGACCGGGGAGCGCTGCGCGTCGCGACCCCCGGCGAGCCCGGCGCGGCCACCTCGGATTGGACCGTACACGCGTGGGTCAAGCAGGCGATCTTGCTGTTCTTCGCCACCCAGGAGCTACGCACCATGGAGCTCGGGCCCTTCGAGTTCCACGACAAGATCGCCCTGAAGCGCGACTGGGCGGCCGCCGGCGTGCGCGTCGTGCCGCCGGCCACGGCCCGTTACGGCAGCTTCATCGAGTCCGGCGCCGTGCTGATGCCGAGCTACGTCAACATCGGCGCGTGGGTCGGCGGCGGCACCATGGTCGACACCTGGGCGACCGTCGGCAGCTGCGCGCAGATCGGCCGCCACGTGCACCTCTCGGGCGGCGTCGGCATCGGCGGCGTGCTCGAGCCGCCCGGCGCCGCGCCCGTCATCGTCGAGGACGGCTGCTTCCTCGGCTCGCGTGCGATCGTCGTCGAGGGCGTGCACCTCGAGCGCGAGGTGGTCCTCGGCGCCAACGTCACGCTGACCGCCTCGACGCCGATCATCGACGTCACCGGCCCCGAGCCGATCACCCACCGCGGTCGCGTGCCGGCCCGCTCGGTCGTCGTGCCCGGCACGCGCGCCAAGGAATTCCCCGCGGGCACCTTTCAGATCGCCTGCGCCCTGATCATCGGCCGCCGCAAGGACAGCACCGACCAGCGCACCAGCCTCAACCAGGCGCTGCGCGACTTCGACGTGCCCGTGTGAGCCTACCCGCCCTCTCCGCGTACTCCTCGCGGGTGGCCGCGAGCACCGGGGCGCGAAATACGCACGGACCATCCAGCGACCGCCGGGAGCCACGAGGCGGCGGATCGTGTAGTCTGGAACAGACGCCGCGCCCGGGCCGTGACAAGCAGGTGTGGGGCATTACTCTGGGATGTCGATGAACCGTCTGCGGCCGACAAAGGGGCGACGCCCCGTGGGAACTCCTCGCCGCCTCCGCTTCGACGGGCGCGACCAGGAAGATCTCGGCCCCACCGAGGGCATGGCCCCGGCCCGCGAGTTCGACACCCGCAACCTACCTGCGGTCCGTCGCGGAGCCGTCGGCTGGGACCACTCGGTCAACCCCGAGACGCCGATGTACCGCGGCGCCAGTGAGGCCGAGTCGCCGCTGGCAGCCCGCGTCCTCGCGTTGCTGTCCGACCCGCGCATCGACTTCCTCACCGTCACCTCCGCCGCCGAGGTGCTCGGCCATCCGCGCCAGGACATCGAGACCACCCTCGAGGCGATGCGTCAGGCCGGC
>JAYUXQ010000885.1:0-3479 GCA_043752905.1 Nannocystis sp.
AGCAAGATGCCGCCCTCGCCCGCGCAGAAGTCGACCGCGCCCGTGGTACCGGTGCCGGTCTCGCTGCCCTGCCCGGTCGAGCCGGTGGTACTCGTGGTCGCGTCGGTCGTGCTCGCGGCGGTGCTGGTGACCGGCTCGCCGCTCGAGCTGCTGGTCCCGTCGGTGGTGTTGGCGGTGCCCGTGAGGCCGGTCGTCGGCGGGTCGAGGGTGGTCGTCGGGGTGGTCGTCGGGGTCGTGGTGGTGGCCTGCGTGGTCTCACCGCTGCTGCTGCTCGCGGTCGGCCCGCCGCCGCTGAGGCTGGTCTCGGTGCCGGTCGATGCTCCGTCGGACCCACCACACGCGCTCGCGGCCACCAGCGACCAGCCCACCAGACATCGTTTCAGCATGTTCGCAGGGTACCCGGTGGACGGGCGATGCGAAAGCCGGCGAGTTTCGCCTACATGAGCGCCGGGGCGCAGGGCAGACGGACGGTGAAGGATCTGGCGCACGCGCGCGCGGTCGAGGCCGGCGACCACGAGGTCGGCGCGGGTCCGCATGATCAGCTCGGTGCCGTTACGGTCGGCGGCCGGGCGAAGGCTCCGGGTGAGCTCTCCGATAAAAGCCGCAGCGTCGAAGGGCTCGCGGCCGAGCTCGAGGCGCTCGGCCTCGATATGGCCGAGGTCGAGGACGTCGCTGATGAGGCCGAGGAGCTGTTCGCCAGCGCCGTGGACCCGACGCAGGTCCTCGGCGAGCTTGTCGTCGCCGCGCTCCTCGAGGTCCTCGAGCGCCATCTCGCTGTAGCCGAGGATGATGTTGAGCGGCGTGCGCAGCTCGTGACTCATGGTCGCCATGAAGGCCGACTGGGCAGCGTTGTTCAGGCCTCCCACTCGACACGGCCGGCGATCACAGTGGCGAGGATCGCAGCGTCGCGCACGGTCGGTGGCGGGCGAGTCCGGAGGTCCTCGCGGAAGCAAGTGAGATCGGCGGCCATGCCGAGCCCGAGGCTGCCGCGCCAGTTCTCCTGGCCGGCCGCGAACGCGGCCCCGCTGGTGAAGCCGGCGACCGCCTGCCCCAGCGTCAAGCGTTGATCCGGCAGCCAGCCGCCCCTGGGCTGGCCAGCGGCGTCCTGCCTCGTCATCGCGGCGTGGAGGCCGTGGGTGGGATTGGGCTGCTCGACGGGGAAGTCGCTGCCGAGCGCGAGCGGGACGTGGGCGTCGAGGAAGCGGCGCCAGGCGTAGGCGCCAGGCAGGCGCGCGGCTCCGATGCGCGCGGACACCCAGGCCATGTCGCTGGTGGCGTGGGTGGGCTGCATGCTGGCGACCGCGCCGAGGCGGGCGAAGCGGGGGATGTCGGCGAGCGCGACGATCTGCGCGTGCTCGACACGAAGGCGGGCCTCGTCGCGGCGACGGGCCTCGTCGCGGCGGACCTGCTTGCGCGCGGCCTCGAAGGCGTCCAACAATTCGCGGATCGCACGGTCGCCGATCGCGTGGGCGGCGACCTGCCAGCCGCCGCGCACGGCGACCTCGACGAGCTCGCCGAGCTGGGCCCGCGAGTGTTGCAGCGCGCCGCTGTGGCCGGGGCGGTCGTCGTAGGGGGCGAGCAGCGCGGCGCCGCGGCTGCCGAGCGCACCGTCGACGTACAGCTTGACACCGACCAGTGCGTAGCGATCGTCATGACCTGGCCTTTCGGGCATGTTGTGACGGACCTGGCGCGAGAACCAGTCCTCGTCGGCGTAGCCGGTCATGCGCAGGCGCAGGTCGCCGGAGCTGGCGAGGGCGCGCAGGACCATGTCGGCGTCGTTGCTGACGCCCATCTCGTGGATGCCTGTCAGTCCGAGCGGGAGCACCTGGGCCTGGGCCTGCAGGATCCGTCGGCGCAGTGCATCGGCGTCGGCGCGGGGGACGGGCATCAGGTCCATCGCGGCGTCGACGAGCAGGCCGGTCGGTTCGCGTCCGACGGGGCCGTCGCGCAGCGGGATCTCGCCGCCCTGCGGGGCGGGCGTGGTCGCGGTGATGCGCGCAGCTTGTAACGCGGCACGGTTGGCCCAGCCGGCGTGGCCGTCGACGCGACGCAGCCACACCGGACGGTCGGGGAAGGCGGTCGTCAGCGCGTCGTGGGTCGGCATCGCGGCGCCGGGCCACAGGTTCTGATCCCAGCCGCGACCGAGCACCCAGCCAGACTCGGGTGCGTGTTGCTTGACGCGCGCGACGACCTCGTCGACCGAGGCGGCGCCGCGCAGGTCGACCTGCTCGAGCACGGCGCCGAGGCCGAGCAGGTGCGCGTGCGCGTCGGTCAGGCCCGGCACGGCGAGGCCGCCGGCGAGGTCTAGCACGCGGGTACGCGGGCCTTGCAGGCGGGTGAGCGCGGTCGGCTCGCCGAGGTCGAGGACGCGGCCGTTGCGGGTCGCCAGCGCGGTGACCAGCGGCCGCGCGGGGTCCATGGTCCAGATCGGTCCGCCGATGATGAGCAGATCGGCGTGCTCGCCTGCACCGGACCGAAAGGACCGGTCGAGGGGGGCCGCGCGGCAGCCCGCGGTCGCACCGAGGCCGGCGAGGAGTCGCAGCAGCGCGCGCCGTCCATGTACGCTCACAGGTGCGGCTCGCCGTGGAGGTCATCGAGGCCGAGCAGGTCGTGGTCGAGGCCGACCGCGACCGGGTCCCACGTGCGACCGAGGTCGTGGGTCGTGAACATGACACCGTCGTCGCCGACGGCGTGGCCGTGGTGCTGCGAGAGGTGCAGCGCGCGCAGCGAGAGCGCCGGGTCGAGCAGCTCCTGGGTGGCGATGTCGTCGAGGCCCATGCGCACGACGACGCCCGACTGTCCGACCGCGACGACGAGGCTGGCGTCACCCGCGATGCGCACGGCGTGCAGGTCGCGGGTGGTGACCGGCGCCTCGGCGGCCCAGCGCTCGCCGCCGTCGCTGCTGCGCAGCACGAGGCCGGTCTGCCCGACCGCGACGGCCTCGGCGCCGTCGGGCGTGACCGCGATGCCGGCGAGCAGGCTGCCGTCGCCGGGGTGCACGAGCGCGAGCTCCGTGTCATGCAGGCGGAAGATCTGTCCGGCGGCCGTTGTCAGCAGAGCGGTGGTGCCAGCGGCGGTGGTCGTGATCGCGGTCCAGTCGTGGCTGGCGAGCGCGAGCGTCGACCACGTGCGGCTGTCGTCTTGCGAGCGCAGCACGACGCCGTCGCCGACGATGTAGCCGAGAGGTCCGGCCGACAGCGCGACGGCCCGCAGCTCGACAGCGTCGCCGAGCTCGACGCGGTCCCACGAGGCGCCCGCGTCGAAGGTGGTGAGCACGACGCCGGCCGCACCGGCGACCACGGCCTGCTCGGCGCCCTTGCAGGCGATCGCGCGCAGGTCGTCGGCGAGCTCTGGCGGGTACTGTGACACCGCGCCGTCGGACCCGAGGCGGAGCATCGCGCCGCGCTCACCGACCGCCCAGAAGCCGCCGTCGTCGCCGCCGCTGTCATCGCCACTGGTGCTCGTCGTCGTGGTGCTCG
>JAYUXQ010000886.1:0-8549 GCA_043752905.1 Nannocystis sp.
CGCTCGCGATCCTCGCCGTCCTCACCCTCACCGCCGCCCTCGCTTACGGCCAAAGCGACGGCTTCATCGCCGCCCTCGGCTCCGCGCCCGACCTGACCCTCGCCGAACGCCCGCACACGCGCCCCTTCACCGCCACCCTCGAGGAATTCAGCGACCAGATCTTCCCGTGGCTCCCCTTGCTCGTCGTCGGCCTGCTGAGCCCCGGCCGCGCCCGCTGGCCCGCCTTGTGGCTGCTCACCGGCCTCGTCCTGATCTCGGCCTGGTCGCTGCGCTACGGCCCGCAGCCGGTCCCGCTGACCGTCCCCGCGGCCGTCGTCTGCGCCGCCGCCGTCGAACATTTATTAAATGCCCGCACCGCCGCCCGTCGCCTCGGCCTCCTCTTCATCTTCGCCGGCGGCCTGATCCTCGCCAAGGACGCCCGCCGCACCCCGAGCCACGTCGGCGCCGTGCTCGTCCACGGCAAGGGCGAGCAGAGCTACCCGGCCCGCGAGCTCGACGCCCCGAACGTCCTCGCGGGCTTCGCCAACCTCGCCATGTTCGGCGTCCTGCTCGCGGTGCTCGCCCGTCGCCCCACCGTCGCGCGCACCCGCCTCGATCGCCTGCGCGCCCGCCTCCCGCTCGCCCTGCCCGCCGGCATCCTGCTCGCCGTGCTCACGCAACAGGCGCTGCGCTACGGCCACGGCCTGCTCCCGCGCACATCCGAGGCCCTCTCGCTGCACCGCCCGCTGACACGCTTCGCCGGCTGGCACGCGGCCGGCGACCTCCCCGGCCCGCTGCTGATCCACCGCATCGGCGACCCCGGCATCACCCTCTACGGCCCCCCCGAGGCCGACCGCAGCGTCCTCGGCTCGCGCGACGCGATCGTCCAGGCCTTCAAGCTCGACACCCCCGCCGCCGCCCTGATCCGCAGCAGCGAGCTCGCCACGCTGTACCAGCAGGCAAGAGAGGCCAAATGGCCGCTGTTCGTCCTCGACGCCAGCAACCGCGACGTCGTCCTCGTCAGCAACGTCCTGCCGCCCGGCGCGACCGACGAGAACCCGATCCTCGCCGTCCTGCGCGACGCTCCGCCGATCCTCGCCAACCCCACCTTCCTTCGCTTCGAGGACAATTTGGAGGTCCTCGGCTGGGCCTGGCACGAGCCGGTCGTCCGCGGCCGCGAGACCACCCTCGAGGTCGCCCTTCGCGTCCTCAAACCACTCCCGAGCGGCAGCAAGATCTACGTGCGCCTGCAACAGGGCAAGCTCTCGCGCATCAACCCCGCCGCGCACGAGCTCGCTGGCGGCGTCTACCCGCCGCAGCACTGGCGCGCCGGCGACTACATCTTGCACCGCTTCACCGTCGCCGTGCCGATGCTGGAGGTCCTGCCCGGCGCGCACGAGGTCGTCCTCGGCCTGCGCCGCAGCGAATCCAGCAACTTCAAGATCTCCGAGCCCCTCACCGACGACAACCCGCACGGCGTCAGCTTCCGCGGCTCCACCCACGAGTTCGCCGTCGTCGGCGCGGTGCAGGTCTGGTGAGCGTGCTATAAGCCCCCGCGTGGCGACGCCGACGCCGAAGATCTACACCGTCGCGGAGCTCGTCAACCGGGCCCACCGCTGCATCGAGCAGAACTTCAACGGCGTCCACGTCGAGGGCGAGGTCACCAACCTCCGCGTCGTCGGCAGCGGACACGCCTACTTCACCCTGCGCGACGCCGAGGCCATCCTCCCGGTCGCCATGTGGCGCTCCGCCCTCGCTCGCCTCAAGTTCAAGCTGCAAGATGGCCAGCGCCTGCGCGTCTATGGCCGCCCGGGCATCTATGCCGCGCAGGGCAAATTCCAGCTGTACGCCGAGCGGGCCGAACCCGCGGGCCAGGGCGCGCTGCTCCTCCAGCTCGAGCAGCTCAAGGCCCGCCTCGCCGCCGAGGGCCTGTTCGCCCGCGAACGCAAGCGGCCCCTCCCACGCTGGCCGCGGGTGATCGGCGTCGTCACCTCGGCCACCGGCGCCGCGATCCACGACATCCTCAAGGTCGCCCGCCGCCGCTGCCCGGTCCGCATCCTGCTCGCGCCGGCCCAGGTCCAGGGCGACGACGCCCCCGCCAGCATCATCCGCGCCCTGACCCGCCTCCAGGCCATGCCCGAGGTCGAGGTCATCATCCTCGGCCGCGGCGGCGGAGCCAGCGAAGATCTGTGGGCCTTCAACGACGAGGGCGTCGCCCGGGCCGTCGCCACCTGCACCGTCCCCGTCGTGTCCGCCGTCGGCCACGAGGTCGACTTCACGATCTGCGATTACGTCGCCGACCTGCGGGCTGCCACCCCCTCTCACGCCGCCGAGCTCGTCGTCCCCGACCGCGACGGCTGCCTGTCCCAGCTCCATCAATTACGGCGCCGCCTCGGCATGGCGACCCACCGCCACATCCTCAATGAACAGTCCCGCCACGAACGCGCGACCCACCGCCTCCAGGTCGTCGCTCGCCGACTGATCTACGCCCCGCGTCGCGACTTCGCTGCCCTCGTCGCCCGCCTCGAGGCCGTGCACCCGCGCCGCCGCCTCGACCGCGACCGCAAGCGCCTCACCGCCCTGCTCGCCCGCCTGCAGCGGCAGCACCCGCGCAACCGCCTCGCCGAGCTCCGCCGCCGCCTCGCCGCCGCCGACCTGCGCCTGCAACAGCAACACCCGCGCCACCGCCTCGCCCAGTTGCGCCGCCGCCTCGCCACCGCCGAGCTCGCCCTGCAACAGCACGCCGGCCAGCTCAGCCAGCCCGCCCGCCTCCGCCTCGCGCGAGCAGCTGGCGCACTACACGCGCTCAGCCCCCTCGCCGTGCTCGAGCGCGGCTACGCGGTCCTGCGCGGCCCCACCGGCCAGGTCGTGCGCGCCGCGGACCAGGTCCAGGTCGGCGACGACCTCCGCGTCCGCCTGCATCGCGGAACCCTCGTCGCTCGAGTCGTCGCCCGCGAAGATTCCTGAGCCCTGGGGAACCCCTCGACCGTGAGTCCACGGACGGCGCTCGCAATTTACGACATGCGATTCAGGCAGCAATTGGCTTGAACGCTATTTCGTCAGTCCTATAATCGCCGCCGATGGACCGGATGAGCCGCCTGCTCGCGGCGCTACGTATCGTGCTCGTGGCCCTGAGCGTGTGCTTCCTGGGGGCCACCTCGCGGACCGAGCATTGCTCCGACCCGACGACCTGCGAGCTCGAGGCCCGGACGGCCCAGGCCGACGACGTCGACCTCCCCGACCCGAGCCCGGCCGTCGCCGAGGAGCGCGACGAGGACCCCCGCGGCGGCTCCGAGGACGACGTCGGCCACCGACATCACACCGGCCTTACCTGGCTGCCGGTCTGCGCGACCGCCGTCCACATGATCCGCGGGCCGCCCACGGGCTCGCGCGACATCACGTGGCGCCCGAGGAGCTCGCGCGGCCCCCCGACGCAGGTCTAGCGGTCCCCTCGCTACAAAACTGTCCGCAAGGACAGCGTCGACGACCTCCTGATCTGTGTCCCGTCCTGCGTCCGCGGGACCGAAAAAAGAGTCCCCATGATCGACCCCAACGTCCCCAAGGACGGCCTGGCCGGCTTCAAAGAGCACCTCCGCGCCGACCTCGTCTCTGGCTTCCTCGTCTTCCTCATCGCCCTCCCGCTGTGCATCGGCATCTCGATGGCCAGCGGCTTCGGACCCGTCGGCGGCCTGTTCACGGCCATCATCGGCGGCGTCATCGTCAGCTTCTTCTCGGGCGCCCCGATCACGATCAAGGGGCCTGCCGCGGGCCTGATCCCGATCGCCTTCGGCTGCGTCGAGGCGTTTCGCGCCGACCCGATCACCGCCGGCACCGCCTACCAGTGCGCCCTCGCCGTCGTCGTCGTCGCCGGCGTGTTCCAGATCCTGTTCGGGCTCCTGCGCGCGGGCGTCATGTCCGACTTCTTCCCGACCGCCGCCGTGCACGGCATGCTCGCCGCGATCGGCGTCCTCATCATCTCCAAGGAGATCCACGCGACCCTCGGCGTCACCCCGGCCGCCAAGACCGCCATGGGCCGCATCGCCGAGATCCCGCACAGCTTCGCGCACCTCAACCCCGCGGTCGCGATCATCGGCGGCGTCAGCCTCCTGATCTTGATCGTCATGCCGCGGATCAAGAGCAACCTCGCCCGCAGGATCCCCGCGGCCCTGGTCGTCCTCGCCGTCTCGATCCCGATGGGCATGTACTTCGACCTCGAGCGCGCCCACAACTACGTCATGTTCGGGCACGAGTACGGGATCAGCCCCAAGGACTTCCTGATCACGCTCCCGGACAACATCACCGACGCGATCACCTTCCCGATCTGGACCTACATCCTTCACCCGGCGTCGATCCAGTACATCATCCTGTTCGCCCTGGTCGGCAGCATCGAGTCGCTCGCCAGCGCCAAGGCCGTCGACACCCTCGACCCCTACAAGCGCAAGAGCAACTTCAACAAGGACCTGCTCGCGATCGGCATCGGCAACACCGCCGCCGGCCTGGTCGGCGGCCTGCCGATGATCTCGGAGATCGTTCGTAGCTCCGCCAACGTCAACAACGGCGGCAAGACCCGCTGGGCCAACTTCTGGCACGGCATCTTCCTGCTGGTCGTCCTCGCCGGCTTCCCGCACCTCCTGCACTACATCCCCCGCGCGGCCCTCGGCGCCGTGCTCGTGTTCACCGGCTTCCGGCTCGCCTCCCCCAAGGAGTTCGCCCACATGCTCCACATCGGCAAGGAGCAGCTGTTCGTCTTCCTCGTCACGATCGTCGTCACCGTCGTCGAGGACCTCCTGCTCGGCATCATCGCCGGCATCGTCACCAAGATGATCATCCACGTCCTGCGCGGCGCCCCGGTCTCGTCGCTCTTCAAGCCCACCGTCGTCACCCACGACGTCGACGCCAACACCGTCCGCCTCGAGGTCAAAAAGGCCGCCCTCTTTAGCAATTACATCGGCCTCAAGCGCCACATCATGAAGGTCGACCCCGCCAAGAACATCATCGTCGACATGTCCGGCGCCAAGCTCGTCGACCACAGCGTCATGCAGTACATGCACGAGCTCACCGAGGACTTCGCCCGCCAGGGCCGCAAGTTCACCGTCACCGGCCTCGAGCAGCACCGCCCGTACTCGCAGCACCCCTTCGCCGCTCGCAGCCTACGGAGCTGAGCCGATCTCCCGGCGCCGAGTCCGCCGAAAGCCACCACAAGCCCCCACCTCTTCCGACCCCGGCACGCATCGCGTCCCGGGGTTTTTCCGCTCCACCGGCCTGCCAATCCCCTTCCTGGATGCAGCCAGCGCTGCTTCAACTCCCGGCTACCCGGCCGGCGATGGGTTTACTCACAAAACTCTGTAGTCCCGTATTTCTCCCAAAATTTGCGTCACAAATCGATCCAGGGGTTGCGTCGCCCCCTGCCCTCCCCTTACCGTGGAATCCTCCAGCGCGACGTGAAAATCGCGCACCGGAGCCACTGCACCCAGGAGAGCGAAGCGCATGCGTCAAGCGGCAGCCCAAACCCCCCGTGCGAATGTCCCCGCCCGATCCGCGAATCTCGTTGCCGGCCTCCGGAGCCCGCGGTGGCTCGCCCGTGCAGCCGGCTTCACAGCACTGGCTCTCGTCGCCCTCACGCACGTCTCGTCTTGCGCGCCGGCTGCGACCGCCGGCGTCCTGCCGCTGTACGACACGCCGGTGGAGCTGCCCGCCCCGACCCCGGTGCAGCTCATGCACTTCGAGCCCAACGCCGTCGCCCTCCCGGCCCTGACGGCGAGCAGCGCCTCGAAGGTCGCTCCGCCCTCGCACGGCGAAGTGTTCTGGACCGCCACCGCGCCCAGGACCCCGCAGCAGCTCGCCTCCGACTGGGGCCTCCAGCTCAGCGACCTCAAGGCCCTCAACCCCGACCTCGACCCCGACACCACGCTCGCCAGCGGTACCCAGCTCAAGGTCTACCAGCACGACCCCGAGCAGCCCCCGCAGTCGATCGGCACGCCCAACCGGGGCAAATTGCGCAACGGCATGCCGCTCCCCGAGGGCGACAGCTGGCGCCTGCGGTCCGTCCGCCGCCGGGCCTACGGCACCGAGGTCACCGTCACCTCGCTCGTCCAGGCCTTCCAGGCCTATGGCGAGACCTACCCCGACGCCCCCAAGGTCCGCGTCGGCGAGATCGCCAAGCGCAGCGGCGGTCGCGTGGCCCCCCACGCCTCCCACCGCTCCGGCCGCGATGTCGACCTCGGCTACATCTTCCGCGGCGACGACAACGGCGAGACCCGCTGGCAGTACATGAGCGAGCGAAACTTCGACGTCGAGAAGAACTGGTTCCTCATCCAGGAGATCCTCAAGTCCGGCAACGTCGAGACGATCTACATCAGCAAGAAGCTCCAGAAGCTCCTCTATAAAGAAGCCGCCAGGACCCTCTCCGAGCCCGAACTGGCCGCCCTCTTCGAGTACCCGCGCACCGACGCCAGCCCGCACGCCGTCCTCCAGCACTGGCGCGGCCACCACGACCATATGCACGTCCGCTTCCAGTGCGAGCCCGGCAACCGCCGCTGCCGCTCCCGCCACTAGAGCCCTCGCCCCCGGGCGTTCGCCTCGCCTCGCCAACGCGGGGCGAAGCTTTTTAAGCCTCGCGCGCCGGAGCAATGCAGTGACGCTGTCCGGGCCTGGCGAGGCCGGCAACGCAGTGCTCGACACGCAGGCCGACCGCCAGGGACGCAGGTGGAGGGGCCCCCGTTGGCCGCGCGCAGGCAGCACGACAGCGACGCTCTCCCCGAACATTATTTAGCCTTGCTCACCGCCCCCCACCAGGCATAGTTTCGCGCGCCGAAGCGCCCAATGACAGCACTCCATCCGATCATCGATCTATCCGGCAAGGTCGCCATCATCACCGGGTCCAGCCGCGGCATCGGCCGGTCGATCGCGGAGACCATGGCGCAGGCCGGGGCGCGGGTCGTCGTCTCCAGTCGCAAGCGTGGCCCCTGTGAGGAGGTCGCCGAGAGCATCCGCGGCGCCGGCGGCGAGGCGCTCGTCATTCCATGCAACATCTCGGACAAGGCGCAGATCGAGAACCTGGTCGACGAGACCCTCGCCACCTGGGGTCGCGTCGACAGCCTCGTATGCAACGCCGCGAGCAACCCGTACTTCGGTCCGCTGACCGAGGTCACCGACGAGGTCTTCACCAAGATCATGCACAACAACGTGCTCGCCAACCTCTGGCTGGCGCGACGCGTCGCCCCCGGCATGACCGCGCGGCGTGACGGCAGCATCATCGTCGTCTCGAGCATCGGCGGTCTGCGCGGGGACGCCTGGCTCGGCGCCTACAACATTTCAAAAGCTGCCGACATGCAGCTGGTCCGCAACCTCGCGGTCGAGCTCGGGCCGGCCAACATCCGCGTCAACGGCATCGCGCCGGGCCTGATCAAGACCGACTTCGCGAGGGCTCTGTGGGACAACCCGGAGCTGCGCGGCCGCATCGAGCGCAACACCCCGCTCGGACGGATCGGCGAGCCCGACGAGATCGGCGGCTTCGCGGCCTTCCTCGCCTCGGACCGCGCCAGCTTCCTCACCGGTCAGGTCGTCGTCATCGACGGCGGCCTGACGACCGCCGGAACCTGGTGATCCCTACGGCACGCCGATCTTCCTGCACGTACAACCCGGCTCGCCCGCGGTGCACGCCGCCGGTGGCGCGGGGTTCTCGGCCGCGAAGTTGATCGGCAGCCGGCGCTCCGCCGCCTGCACGTGGCTGTCGACCCGGGCCCACACCGCGTCGTTGTCGCTCTCGCCGCCGTCGATCGCCGCCGCGTCGTCGTTGGTCAGGAACGGCATCAGCAGCGATGCGTCGCCCATCGTGTCCGGCAGCTTGATCGCCAGCGCCGCCGGCTTCGTGAACGTGCAACCTGCCGGGTCGAACGCCCCGAACACGTCCGCGGGGCACATGCTGCCCGTCACGTTCGGGTGATAGAACACCAGCCCCGCCTCGCACACCCCGTCCGTGCAGCGGTACACCCACTTGAACGAATAGCCGTCGGTCTTGAGGCACGGGTGCACGCAGGTCGACACCGTGATCGCCAGCGGGTCGCCCGTGCGCAGCTTGTCGCTGATACACACCTCGCCGCGAAAGAACGGCAACGTCGTGCTCGCGACCTCGCTGCCGCCCATCCCCGTGCAGCCCTCGGACGTGTCGCAGGGCACCGGCTCGCCGGTCGTCGGCGCCGTCGGGTCGGCACCGGTCGTCGGCTGCTCCCCGGTCGTGCCCGTCCCGCCGCCCCCGCCATCTCCACCGCCGCCGGTGTCCGTGTCCGTGCTCTCGGTCGGGTCGCCGATCGACGGCGCCGCGGTGTCGGCCGTCGACGCCGTCTCGGTCGCCATCTCATCATCACCTTTGCAGCCGCCCGCGAGGAGCAGCGCCGGCAGAGCAATGCGCAGGGAACGCTTCAAGATCGTCATCCGCATCAGTGTACCCGGCGCACCGTCACCGCCCCGCCCCGATCACCAGGACCCGTCTCGCTCGACGCCCCGACGCCTGCGCATGTGTCCCCAGCGGAACCCCGTGTGAGCGTCGTCCGCATGCTCAGCATGGGGGG
>JAYUXQ010000887.1:0-3477 GCA_043752905.1 Nannocystis sp.
AACTGTTCGAAGTGCCGGTAGAGTTCGTCGTAGGTTAGTGTCCGAATGCGAGTCTGTGCGGCTCTTTCCTTTACGGGTAGCGAAAAGCCGCTGGCGGATACGATTAGCTTTTGGGCGTCCGGCCGCAGGTTCGCTATCATGGCGAGTTTTCCGACGTCCTTGCCATACTTGTCATTGTCAACATGTTCAACGGTGACTTCAATGTAGATGGGGGCCGCGAAGGGATCACCACGTCGTTGTGCCACCAGGTCAACTTCCGCGCCGTGGATTTGAACGGGACCACTAACTTCGTAGTGATTTACCTCGAACACGGTGCGCACAGCGGTGACCAAGCTGTCTGGTGTAAACCCATGATTTTTTTGTGACATGGCCAATCTCTATCACACTGTGCCGGCCGCCGGCCAAGCCGTTTTTTGCTTGCGGTCAGCACTGAACCTTCATGGGTACCGGTGCCCTTTTCCTGGTGAAGGCGATAAAGCTAACGGTGTAACCTCACGGGCGTCGACGGAGGGCTCGAAAAAAGCTCCACGGTCTTGGATAGCTTGTTACTTCAAAGACACTCATCGCCTCCAGGCCACCGCGCCCGGACCATGTCCGCGATCTCGTCGAGCTTGTGGCCCTGGGCCTTCATCTTCATCACGAAGCGGGCGCGCTCGACCGCCTCGTAGGGCTAGCGGGTCCGAACGCCGTCCCGGCCGTCCGAGAACAGGGTAGGGCGGGGCAGGAGGCCGCGGAGCACCCACAGCCGCAGGCTCTGGCGCTGCAGGCCGGTGATGGCGATCAGTTCCTCGTTGGTGGCGAAGCGGGGCATGGCTCTCGGCGCGGGGGCTGGTACCTGGAGCGACGGGGGCGCGAACGCGCGCCGATAATTCTGGTTTGACAGGTCGCTAGACTGGGTCTGGTGGTTGTTAGCGAATGGGGTTAAGAAGTTTCAGGCGGGAATTCTGCCGGCGGGTCGAGTCGAGTTCTGGAACGTGTTGCACGAGGTGGGTGCCAGAGGCAATCTCCTCGACCGCCCCGGTCGTGCGAGCGCCATGCAGGGGTGAACACGAGCGCCATGCGGGGGTGAACGCAACGCCAGAGCGCGCGGTCAGCCGGGGGAGTTGGGGAACAACAAGACCTGTGCGGGAGGATGGGGCCGGGGTGGCGCCCGGGCGCCGTGGAGGACGCGAGCGATGTCATTGACCGAGCATAGACCTGGCCGCGGGTGTAGTCACGGCCGGCCGCACATCGGGGTTGTCGGCGTTCGCCCGTGCGTGGTACCAGTGAGCGCGAGTGTCAACGCGCCGAGAGTTTGGCATGAAGAACCGTTCATCTCACGTGATGATCACCGGGGCAATGGCTCTGGCCTGCGGCACGACGCCAGTGTCGGCGCCCGCACAGTCGCTGCCGACGGGTCTCGAGGGCGTTACCTTGGCCCCGCTCGCTTCACGCCCCGTCCCGAACTGTCCGTCGCACTCGCGCTCCGCGCTGGAGTGGTGCGATCTCGGAGAGAAGGATCGGTGGCAGGGCGCCCTGCGTGGCGGACGACTCGAGATCCATTACGAAAATGTCGAGGGGCATAGCTTAGTTGTTACCGTGGATGCGGCCTGCCATGGGATGACGCCGGGTGAGCCGAGGCTTCATCACGCGGCGTACGACTTCGATGGGGACGGCGCGCGTGAGCTGCTCTACGTCGCACAATGTGATCCGGGTGGGTTCACGAGCGGGCTATTGACTCCCTCGAGAGGGCAACTACTCCCTTATCCTCCAGCCGCAGGTCTCCCGATCATCGCCCTTGAAGACTTCGATACCGACGGACGTCCTGATCTACGACTCGCTTATATGATAGGCGTAGAGCCGGTCGTAAAGCGGTGCTCTGTGAACTATGACACCGTCTTGCGCAATGAACACCTCGCGCACACCCTGTCCGATGGATCATTCTCTGTCACGGACGAAGTCGCCGTCGCGTTCGCACGCGCCCAGTGCCCGACCCGCCCGTCGCGTCCCTTTGGAGACACGCACACGACCCCTTCACCCCTGATCGAGGAGGCGCGGTGCGCACGGCTCTGGGGAGGCGACAGTGATGCATTATGGGCGGCATTCGTAAACGCTTGTGCGCGTCAGAGCGGCGCAGCGGCGCGATGTCGCGGCGTGTGTGGCTCGCTACAAGACCTGGTGCGCGCACAGATCCGGTTTCAGCCTCCGCTCTTCTTGGCCGAGTGACCGGGTCGAAGCCTTTCGGTGGACTCGGAGCAGAACGCGGATCCTGGCGGGCCTACGCCGAAGTATGTGCTCATATCGCAAGTGTCGAAGAGGCGGAGCACTTGCCCACCTACGCGAATCTCGGCGGAGAAGCACCCCTCGGGTCCGATCAAAGGGTCCTCGAATCGGAAGACCACGATGCCGTCCCGTGATCGCCCGTCGCCGAGCAGCACGAGCGCCGAGAATCCCCCGGTGGCGCGGACCGCGAGTTGCGCGAAAGGGCCCACCGCCGCAGCGAGGCTGGCAAGCATGGACACCTCGAAAAACCTGAGTTGGCTCTCATCGGCGGTTTTCGCCGCGCGGATCGTCGATGGCTCACCGATCTCCATGATTGATTCCTTCACGTTCACGAGTAGATGACATACCCGAACTCGTCGATAGTCCGCGAACCCAGATAAGTGAGCTCGAGGTCCTTTCGCGTCTCCGACTTTGTCCAAGTTTTGCCCGACTTACTAAACATCGAGTTGATGTGGAGGATCTTGCCAGTCACCAGCTTCTTCAGTGAGGCTGAGATGCCTGGTAGATCGTCATAGTTCGCCCACTCGGACCCAAAGCCTGGAACCGCGCCATGGACGGGGACCTGCAAGTGTGCGAGTGCGAAGGCAGGATAGTTTTTGATGAGCGCGTCCATATACCATTGTTTGGCTTCAAGGGCCGTCAAATTGTAGGGAACACCGGTATCGTCGAGGAGATCTCCATAATTGAATCGCTTTCCTGGATTGTTGCGCAAGTGCGAGAGGATCCGTCGATATACCGTCGTGGCCGAGCACCCCCAGATGTGCGCGTGGGCGCCGGAAGCTGCGAACGCGGCTTTCAAGTGCGGCCAGCTCGCCAAATTTGGCGCCTTGAAATCGTACCATCTCAGATCGAGGTCGTGCGCGAATCGTATCTCTGATGGGCGGTTGTCGCTTGTGTTGAAAAGGATCGGTCCCAGGGGAAAAGCGTGGCTAAAAACACTCCAGTCCACTGCCGGCGGGTCGCGGTTAGGAAGTTTCAGGCGGGAGCCGAAGGCCGACTCGGTCTGCGGAGGCCTTGCCCCCGGCTCGGGCGGTGCCAGGTGCGGGCCGGCGAGCCCGAGCTGCACCGCAGGTGGCCAGCGCAGGGTCGAGGCCCTGGTCGTCGTTCTCGGCGCCGGAGGCGGTGGCCTTGTGGACCTGCGCGAGCACGGCCGTCATCCGCTCGGCGTCGGCACAGGCGCGGGCAGGAAGCGAACTTCGGCGCCTTGCTCGTTGA
>JAYUXQ010000888.1:0-3471 GCA_043752905.1 Nannocystis sp.
GTCTACGTCTCCTTGAGCAGCGTCTTCCCACTTCAGGAAGTCTTCGCCCGCATCCTCGAAAATATACGCCTCAACCTCCCGATAGCCTGAGCCGCGCTCCCACATCGCCCCTCCGCAAAGCGACCGGCACGCGGCGCGACGATCGCCAGTGCGCACGAGACACGTTCGTCGGACTGGCGAGCCCGCCACCTCGGCAGCGCGGCGGACATCGGGGCCGACGCGCACGACCTCGGCAGCACGCAGATGGCGCCCAGCGTCTCATGAGTGTCGCCCTGGACCTTGCGACGCCACCCGGCACCGCATATATCGTATATTAACGATGAAGACACCGGCCGCCACGTGTTGCCCTCCGGCAGCCGACGAGCCCGACCTCCGTCCCGTGCAAGGTGACGCGGCGGACGAAGAGTTGGCCAGCCTCGCCAAGGCGCTCGGCCACCCGATCCGGGTGCAGATCGTCCGGCTTCTGACCCGCCGTGAGTCCTGCATCTGTGGCGACATCGTCAAGGAACTGCCGTTGGCCCAGTCCACCGTCTCCCAGCACCTGAAGGTGCTCAAGGAGGCGGGCCTCATCCGCGGCGAGATCGACGGGCCGCGCACCTGCTACTGCCTCGAACCTCGCACGCTACGGCGCCTCACGGCGCTCATCGGCGGGCTCTAGCCCCCTCGTAGAAATATATGTCCATGACCATCCAGATCTTCGACCCCGAACTCGCGCGCGTCAGCGCCGACCTCGAGTGGCTGCGCGGCCAGGGCGTCACCGTCGACCGCTTCAACCTCTCCCAGGAGCCGGGCGCCTTCGCCGGGGCACCGCTGGTCCAGCAGGCGCTGCAACAGCGCGGCGTCGAGTGCCTCCCGCTGGTGCTCGTTGACGGTCGTGTCGTCGCCGAGGGCACCTATCCCGCTCGTGAAACGCTGGCCGCCCTCGCCGGCATCGTCGTGCAAAAGCCCGCCGCCGCGGCGAAGGTGTGCTGCCCAAAAGTTGAGGGCGAGAAGAAGTGCTGCTGAGGACGCCGATGCAGCCGACTCCGCGCCACCTGTTTTTCACCGCAACATCGACCCCGAGGAGGCGGCGCGGGCCTACCGCGAGCGGGTCGTGGGGCCCTATCGTGGGGTGCTGCCGGCCGCCGCGCTCGTGAGCATCGAGGAGCAGCTCTCCGGCGCATGCACCGTCGAGATCGCCGCCTTCGACGAGTTCTCGAAGCTGATCGGGGACCCTGCGGCGACCGCCGCGTTCGATCATGTCATCTTCGACACCGCGCCGACCGGACACACCTTGCGCCTGCTCGAGCTGCCGGCCGCATGGACCGGCTTCCTCACCGACGGAATCTTTCAAGCGAGCGACCCGAGCGACCCCGTCGCCGCAGCGTTGGCCGAACGCGGCGCTCAGGCGCTCGCCGACCTTCCGCCCGGCCTCTCCGACCTGCCGCGCAGCGAGGTGCCGCTGCGGCCCTTCGGTGTCATCGGTGTGCCGGCCCTCCGGGCCCTGTTCGCCGATTCGGGGGGCGCGACGCCCGACGTCCCCGCGGACGCGCCTCCGGTCGACGTGCCCGACCTGGTGTCACTGTTACCCGAGCTCGAGCGCCGCGGTCATGGCGTCATCATGACGATGGGCAAAGGCTTCGTCGTCATCGACACGGCGCCCACCGGCCACACGCTGCTGCTGCTCGACGCGACGGAGGCGTATCACCGCGAGGTCGAGCGCAGCAAGGGCCAGGTGCCCGCGGCCGTCCGCGCGTTGCTCCCCCGTCTGCGTGACCCCGAGGCGACACGGGTGCTGCTGGTGACGCTGCCCGAGGCCACGCCGGTACACGAGGCCGCCCAGCTCCAGAAAGACCTCGAGCGCGCCCAGATCCGGCCCTTCGCGTGGGTCGTCAACCAGTGCCCCACCCCGCTCACCGTGACCGACCCCGTGCTCGTGCAACGGCGCGCCCGTGAAGCCTGCTACCTCGGCGAGATCGCGTCCCACACATCCCGCATGGTCCTGATCCCCTGGAGCGCCGACCGATGAAACCCGAAACCAGTCCCCTCGGCATCTTCGAGCGCTACCTCAGCGTGTGGGTGGCGCTGGCCATCGCCGCCGGCGTCGGCCTCGGCAACTTGCTCCCCGGTTTGTTCTCGACCATCAGCCGGCTCGAGTACGCCAACGTCAACTTCGTCGTCGCGATCCTGATCTGGGTGATGATCTACCCGATGATGATCCAGATCGACTTCGGCGCCGTCCGCGACGTCGGACGCCGACCGAAGGGCTTGATCATCACGCTGGTCGTCACATGCAGGAAGAACAGGCTCGCCAGCGCCGCCATCGTGAACGGCTTGATCAGCGCCCGCCGCTCTCATCGGCACGTCCAACTTCTTCGAGCTCGCGGTCGCGGTGGCGATCAGCCTGTTCGGCCTCCAGTCCGGCGCCGCGCTGGCGACCGTCGTCGGCGTCCTCGTCGAGGTGCCGGTCATGCTCTCGCTCGTCGCCTTCGCCAACCGCACCGCCCGCCACTTCCCCACCGCCGGATAGACCATGTCCACGACTCCCTTTCGCAGCGTCCTGTTCCTGTGTGTCGCCAACTCTGCACGCAGCCAGATGGCCGAGGGTCTCGCGCGCGCTCGCTTCGGCGATCGTGTACGGGTCCAGAGCGCCGGCACCCAGCCCTCGCACGTCAATCCCAACGCGATCGCCGTGATGGCCGAGCGCGGCGTCGATATGGCCGGTCAGCACTCGAAGGCGGTGTCCACCATCGACCCCGCGACGGTCGACCTGGTCGTGACCCTGTGCGCTGAGGATGTGTGCCCCTTGTTCCTGGGTGCCGCTACGCGGCTGCACTGGCCGATCGACGATCCGGCCAGCTCCAATCCTTCGATCTCTCGCGAGGAATTCCTCGCCCGGTTTCGCCGCGCCCGCGACGAGATCGACGCTCGCCTGAATGAACTGACGCCCGCCGTCCTGTAGCACCGGCAACCAGGGTTCCGCAGGCGGCCTCCCGGAGCCGGAGACTCGCCTCGCCGTCGAGCTGCGCTTCGAGCCGCGTGCGGGCCAGATGGCCCTCGGGGCCGGCGAACGCGAGCGAGTGGTTCACTCAGCCTCGGCGGCAGTTGGACCGTGCGCTGCTACTCGTTCGTCTCAAGCATCATCGCGAGGTGCCCGATTTCCTTCGCCTGGTCCGCGATGATCTTGTGCGCCATCACCTGCAACTCGCTCTCCTTAAGGTACGGCAGCGCTTGATGGGCCATTGTGATCGCGCCTGCGTGATGCGGGAGCATCTCCTCGAGGAACAAGCGGTCCAGCGCGTCACCGGACGTCGCCATCAGCTTTACCATGTCAGCCTGCATGTGATCGTCGTGATGCGCCGCCGGGGCTTCGGTCGAGCCGCCGACCCGCGTTCGGATCATCTTCATCTCGGCAATCTCGGCGGTCTGCGCGTCCTTCATCGCCTGGGCCATCGCCTTGACCTCCGCGCTGCTGCCCTTTTGCAGCACGAC
>JAYUXQ010000889.1:0-3471 GCA_043752905.1 Nannocystis sp.
TTCAACGAGGACGAGCCGGGCCCGCATAACGGTGGTTGTGAGTCTGCCGAAGCCGACGATGCTCCCGATCCATCCGAATGGGCCTCGCGTATCAGCGCCGACGGTGACGAGGGCACGCCGATCCTGACGGACTGCGATCGTTCGGCCTACTGGAAGAACTGGGACTGGGACGCGGGGACCGGCGTCGGCACGGAGGACGGCATCCTCGATCGCGACACCGAGGTCCACTGGCGTTATGTGACCCGTGACGGGAATGGTGTGATGGCGCGGATCGACGACGATAATTGGGTGTTCATCGCCCGCCCTTGCATGCCGCTGTGAACCCGGGGAAGACCGCCTCCTGCGCACCGGACACACTGTCCCGCGCCCCGCGCACCTCACGGCGGCGGGTCGGGCCGCCCGGGTCCCGCGACAGGATCCCGCCCGCGTGCTCCGGGCGCCAAGCCGGCGGTCGCGGCGCTGGAGCCGCTCGGGGCGGGTCCTCGCGTGGCGCCTGCGAGACACCCGTAGATCCCTGCCCCCCACGGGACACGCATCCCGACTATGTTCCAGGCGATCATGCGAACCGAGGCGACCGGCACATGACGGGGGACGGCCTGTGGATCCCTCCGCAAGAGTTCGACGAGTACCTGCTCGTGCGCCTGATCGGGAAGGGCGCGATGGGCCAGGTGTTCCTCGCGCACGACCGTGTCCTCGACCGGCCAGTCGCCGTCAAGTTCATCACCACCCTCGCGGGTGACGCCCGCGAGCGCTTCCTGATCGAGGCCCGCGCGGCGGCCCGCATTCAGCACCCGAACGTGATGGCGATGTATCGCGTCGGGGAGCTCGACTCGCGCCCCTACCTGATCACCGAGTATGTCCGCGGGCAGAACCTCTCCGAGCTGCCGCTGCCGCTGCCGTGGGGCGAGGCGCTGGAGCTGAGCATCGGGCTCGCGCGCGGCCTGGCAGCGGCGCACCGGCAGGGCGTGCTGCATCGCGACATCAAGCTGGCCAACGCGATGGTCAGCGACCGCGGGGACGTCAAGCTCCTCGACTTCAGCCTCGCCAAGCTGGAGGCCGGGGCCCCGGCGCTCGACCAGCTGCGGCGCGGGGCGCTGCGCAGGCCGACCCCGTCCGAAAGCCCGCTCGACCCGCTCGACCCGCTCGACCTGCTCGACATCACCAGGGACCTGGCCAACGATGTCACCCCGATCGCGCCGCCGTCCTCGGGCACGATGGCGATAATGGCGATGCTGGCGGTCAAGCCCGCCGAGGCCGACCCTGACAGCGGGCTCGACTCGACGCAGGTGGTACGTCACCCGGCGGTCAGCCCGTCCGTCGCCTTCCTGCGCAAGTTCGAGGGCGGGCACCGGGGCGTCGGCGCCGACCTGACGGAGGCAGGCACGCTGGTCGGCACGCCGCACTACATGGCGCCGGAGCTGTGGCGCGCCGAGCCGGCCTCGCGCCGATCGGACATCTACGCGCTCGGCGTATTGATGTACTTCCTGTGCTGTGATCATCCGCCGACCGAGGCGCGCGATGCATTGCAGCTGGCGCGACGGATCCAGATGCGAGAGCCGCGGCCGCTGGTCGAGCTGGTGCCGGGGATCGACCCATACTTCGCGGCGATCGTCGATCGTTGCATCCGCCGCAACCCGGCCGAGCGCTTCGCCTCGGGGGAGGAGCTGCGGCTCGCGCTCGAGGCGCTCAACCCCACGGCCTCGCGCGACAGCTTCGTGCCGGCCGGCAACCCGTACCGCGGCCTGCGGGCCTTCGAGGCCGAGCACCGCGAGCTGTTCTTCGGGCGCACCGCCGAGACCCGGAGCGTCGTCGAGCGGCTGCGCCGACAGCCCTTCGTGCTGGTGGCCGGCGACTCGGGCGTCGGCAAGTCGTCGCTGTGTCGCGCGGGCGTATTGCCGGCGATCACCGAGGGCGCGATCGAGCCGGAGCGCACGTGGTTCGCCAGCAGCATCACGCCGGGGCGCAAGCCGGTGCGCGCCCTGATCAACGCGCTGGCCGGTGGCCTCGACATCGAGGAGGATGAGCTGTTCGCGCAGGTGCGCGCCGACCCGGACGCGCTCGGCCGGGCGCTGCGGAGCCAGGAGGGCGGCGTGCGCGGGCGCGTGGTCTTCATCGATCAGCTCGAGGAGCTGGTCACCCTCTCGTCGCCCTCCGAGGCCGTCCTCGTCGCGCAGATGATCTGCCAGATCGCGGCCGGGATCCCCGGCGTGCGGCTGCTGGCGACCGCGCGCGGCGACTTCCTGACCCGGCTCGCCGCGGTGCCGGGCCTCGCCGACGAGATGTCGCGCGCGCTGTACTTTCTCCCGCCGCTGCGCTCCGAGGGCGTGCGCGAGGCGATCGTCGGGCCGGCGGCGGCCAAGCAGGTGCACTTCGAGTCGGAGGCGTTGATCGAGCAGCTGGTCACCGCGGGCATCGAGGGCAGCTTGCCGCTGTTGCAGTTCGCGCTGGCGGAGATCTGGGAGGCGCGGCCGCCGGGTAGCGACCTGATCACGGCCGCCGCGCTCGACAAGCTCGGCGGTGTCTCGGGGGCGCTGGCGCGTCACGCCGACGGCGTGCTCGCCCGCCTGAACCCGGATCAGCGGCGGGCCGCCCGGGTGCTGCTGATGCGCCTCGTCACCCTCGAGTCGACGCGCGCGAGCCTGACGCGCGAGGAGCTGGTCGGCGACGACCCCAACGGTCGCGCGGCGCTCGAGGCGTTGCTGGCGGGGCGCCTGCTCGTCGTCCGCGAGCAGCCGGACGGCTTCGTGCACGAGCTCGCCCACGAGACGCTGATCCAGGGCTGGACGGCCCTGCAATTATGGTTGGAGGAGGAGGCGGAGGGCCGCGTCGTGCGGCACCGGCTCGAGGCCGCGGTCGCCGAGTGGGACCGGCTCGGGCGCCCGCGCGATGCCCTGTGGCGCGAGCGCCAGCTCGGCGAGCTGCGGTTGATCGACCCCGGGACCCTGCGGCCGCGCGAGGCGGACTTCGTCGAGGCCAGCCAGGCCCGGGCGCGCAGGAATCGACGGCTGCGCAACGCGGGGATGCTGGCCGCGCCGCTGCTGGCGACCCTCGCGTTCGTCGGCGTGCGCGTGGCCCAGCGCGCCGCGATCGGTGAGCAGGTCGACGCCCAGCTGGCGAGCGCGGCGGACATCGTCGCGGAGGCCTCGACCCGCGACGCCCAGCTGCTCGCGCGCCGCAACGACGCGTTCGCGCGCTTCGACCTCGGCGACACCGCGGGCGGCGAGGCGGCCTGGGAGGTCGCGCTGGGCTTGCGACGCGAGGTCGAGGCGCTGCACACCCGGGCCGCACGCGAGCTCGAGACGGCGTTGAGCCTCGACCCCGAGCGCGGTGACCTGCGGCGCAGCCTCGCCGAGGTCCTGTATTCGCAGGCCGAGCTGGCCGAGCGCCAGCACGACGACGACCGCGTCGAGGACCTGATCGCGCGGGTCGAGCTGTACGACACCGATGGCGCGCTGCAGGCCCGCTGGGCCG
>JAYUXQ010000890.1:0-3469 GCA_043752905.1 Nannocystis sp.
CCACCGCCGAGCCCGCGACTCCGGAGCCCCCGAAGTCGACGCAGCCCTACGCGCGCGCCGGCGACCCGAAGGACCAGCGCGACGAGCTGCGCTTTTGGGGCTTCTCCGCCGACGGCACGAAGTACGCGTTCGAGACCTACTATCACGGCGCCGGCGGAGCCCAGTGCGAGGGTCAGGCGAGCCTCTATATCGTCGACGCGGAGACCGACAGCTTCGTCAAGGACAGCCCCCTGGTCATCAAGCACAAGCAGCCGGACGCCGATCGCTGTGACCCGCCCGACCTGCGCGCCGAGATGGACCGCCACCGCGAGCAGCTCCTGCACCGCCACGCCATCGTCGTCGGGAATCAGGGCGCCCCGATCGTGCCGGCCCCCGCGGTCGACGAGCAGGGCAAGGCCCGCGCCTCGACGATCGCCCTGCCGTCTGGCACCACGCTGCGCGCCGAGGTCGAGGTGATCGACGGCGACCGCGAGAAGGTCGGTGAGCGCGGCGCGGCGTACAAGCTCACGCTCGTGCGCGAGGGTCAGCCGCCGAGGATCATCGAGCCCGGCACGCGCCGCCGGCCCTTCGTGTGGGACTACAACCTCGACGAGGGCGTCGTGTTCGTCGGCCCCGAAGGCCGCCACCTGGCGATCGTCCTCGGCACCGCCCAGCGCTCCTTCGAGGGCGACCGCCACAGCTACATGAGCAACGCCGTCAAGCTGCCCGACGGCTGGTGATCGCTCAGGGCTGGCGCGGCGCGACCGAGCCGGCCCACTGCAGCGCACGCATCTCCGTCGGGATCCTGACGCCGAGCAGCAGCACGAGGTTGGCGAGCCCGATCACCAGCGCCGTGTGCCAGGCCCCGAACACCAGCGGCAGCGCGGCGAGCTCGAGCACCACCGCGACGTAGTTCGGGTGACGCAACCAGCGATACGGCCCGCGAGCGACCGGCGCGGCGCCGGGCACCACGAGGATCCGCGTGTTCCAGGCCGGCCCGAGCGTGGCGATGGACCCATAGCGCAGCGCCTCGGCCGCGATGAACACACCGAGCCACAGCTGCCACCCACAGGCCAGATGCGGCCCGCGGCGAAACGCCTCCAAAAACCACATCAGCAGCCACGTGCCGTGGATGACGAAGAACAGCGGATAGTGGCGCGCGCCAAACTCTTGCGCCCCCAGCGCGCGCGCGCGGGCCTCGTTGCGCCGCGCGAGCCGCAGCTCCGCCACGCGTTGCACGAGCACCACGCTCAACAACCCGCCATACAACGCCTGCGCGCTCACCATCGAAACACCACGCCTTCCGCCGCGAACCCGGGCCCGAGGCCGAGCACCAGTCCTGCCGCATCGGAGGGCGGCGTGTCTCGCATGAAGCGCTCGAGCACGAACAGCACCGTCGGGCTCGACATGTTGCCATGCGCGCGCAGCACCTGATACGCGGTCTCGATGCGCTCGCGCGGCACCGCGAGCGCGGCCTCGTAGGCGGCCAGCACCCGCGCGCCGCCGGGGTGCAGCACGTAGTGCTCGATCTCCGCGACGTCGATCCCGACCGCATCTGCGCTCGCGCGCTGAAAGCCGGGTACCGTCGTGCGGACGAGGTCGGGGATGCTGCGCGCGAAGCGGACGCGCAGGCCCTCGGCCTCGAGCGTCCAGCCCATGACGCTGTCGCTGTCGTCGATCAGGTGCGTATGGCTGCCGAGCACGCGCAGCCCGGGCCTGTCCTCGGGGACAGGCGCGAGCACGACCGCGGCCGCGCCGTCGCCGAACAGCGCCGTGGCGATCAGGTTCGACTTGCTCCGGTCGCCATGCACGAAGGTCGCGCTACACACCTCCGAGGCGATCAGCAGCACCGGCCGTCCGAGCGCGCGCGTCAGGTCGGCCGCGCGTGCCAGGCCGGCCGCACCACCGGCGCACCCGAGCCCCCACAGCGGCACGCGGGCCGTCGCGCGCGACAAATTCAATTGCTGCACGAGGTAGCTGTCGAGGCTCGGCGTGGCGATCCCCGTGGTCGACACGAACACCAGCGCCGCGACCTCGTCGGCGGCCACGCCCGCTTTTTGTAACGCCTGCGCCCCCGCCTCGCGGGCCATGTCGAGCGCGCTCCTGCAATACACCGCGTTTTTCTCCGCGAACGTGTGCGGCGCGTCGAACCACTCGATCGGGCTCGCCATTTGTCGCTCGCCGATCCCGCTGTTGTCGAAGGCCGGCAGCAGGCGGTCGATCTTCGGGAAGTTGCCGGCGAAGAACCGCCGCGCGAAGCCACGTAGCTCGTGCTGGGCGATCCGGTGCGGCGGCGAGGCGGTCGCGACCGCGAGCACCGCCGGGACCGCGCGGATCATCGCCCCTGCTCCTCGGGGTCGGGCTCGGGTGTCTTGCACGTGTTGCGAAACACGTACTGGCCGAAGCGTTTGCGGTGGTTACTGACCCAGTCGATGCTCGGCCGCTTTTTATCCTCCGGCAAATAGCCGAGGCGATACACCGCGATCAGCTCGAGGTCGTCCGGCACCGCCAACAACCCGCGGATCTTCTGCCAGGCCTCCGGGTACTCCATCGGCGTCGACACGAACTGGATGCCCATGCCGAGGGTCGCGGTCGTCAACCAAATGTTCTCGATCGCCATGCCGATGCCGAGCAGGCTGTAGAACCCGCTGAGCTCGCCCGGGATGTACTCCTCGCGGGTCAGCATGGCGGCGAGCAACAGGGGGCTGCCGGCGACCAGCTTGGCGTTGTCCTTGCCGAGCGTCTTCGGGACCCCGAGCGCGTTCATCACCTTCTGGCCGGCCTCCGAGAACACCTGTTTGATGAAGGGTCGCACCGCCATCGGCATCTGGTCGATGAAGATGCCGTCGCGGCGGGTCTGCATCTCCTTCTCGCTGAAGCGAAAGTAGCGGCTGTAGCGGTTGAAGAAGCGCCCGCCGGACATCAGCGACTCCATCGTCTGGCCGGCGATCTCCGAGATCTTGGCGCGGATGGCATCGTCCGTGATCAGGACGAAGCGCCACGGCTGCGAGTTGAAGTGGCTCGGCGCGCGCGAGGCCGCCTCCATCAGCCGGTGCTGGTGCTCGAGCGAGACCGGGTCGGGCTTGAACGGCCCGTTGGTGGTCCGGCGGCGGAGGATCGCGTCTCGAAAGTCCATGGTCGGAGCTCGTGCCTGGGACGACTTTTACAACGGATGCGACGGATGCGACGGATACAACGGATGCGACGGATACAACGGATACAACGGATACAACGGATACGGAGCTTGCTCATGCACGCGAGAGCAGCGTGACAACATGGCCCAGCAGGCCGATCACCGCAAGCAGCGGGTGCCACGGCGTCCGCGGCCGCGCCCGCGGAAACATCGCCAGCGCCGCCACGGTCACGCACAGGCCGGGATGAAAATTCACCACCAGCGCCGCCACCGAGCTCGCAAACACCAGTGCGTAGAGCGCGTGGTGCCAGCGACCAAAGCCGACGCCGGTGAACTGCGCCGCCACGCCGACGAGGC
>JAYUXQ010000891.1:0-3466 GCA_043752905.1 Nannocystis sp.
AGCGACGTTGACCCGCGCCTCGCGTACTGCGTCAAGCTCGGCCCGAACGACTGCCTCCCCGATGTCGATCCCCCGCCCGACGACGGAGACACCTGCGGCTACCGCACCGAGACCCAGACCACCTGGGGCGCCACGTGCAAGGGCGACGCGCCCGCTTGCTTTCGCAACAAGCACTTCCTCGCTGTCTTCCCCGAGAGCCTCCACGTCGGCTGCGGCGAGTACACCGCCAAAGTGCTCAACGCCAAGGCCGTCGAGTCGGCGCTCGCCACCGTCGGCACGCCGAGGCCGCTGCTCAAGTCCGAGGCCGTCGCCTACGACGGCCAGGGCGACCCCGTGGTCGGCACGGCGCTGTTCGGCGAGGTCGTCGCGCTCAGCCTCAACGTCGGCTTCGAAGCCACCCCGGGCTTCCTCAAGAGCGAGCCGTCGACCCCGCTGGGTGAGCTTGTGCTGTCCGCGGGACCATGCGCCGGCATGAACGTCGCGCACGTGCTCGACGAGGCCAACCTCGTGCTCGGCGGCTGCCCGTCCGCGCTCACGCCCGCCCACGCCGCCGCTTGCGTCACCGCCATCAACACCAGCTTTGTCCCGCTCGCCAATACCTGCAAGTACGAGGACGATCACAACAGGAACAAGAAGACCGACGATGCGTGCAAGCAGCCCGCTCCGACCTGCAGCGCCCTCTACGAGCCCCTCTGAGGTCCCGATGTCGGAGGTCGCGCCCTTCCCCGAGGCGAACGTCTGGTCGGCCCCGATCCGCGACCTCGGGCTGACGATCGCCGAGTCCTTGACGGTCTCGTGGACTCCAGCTCGTCGGCCCCGACCACGAGCGCGCTGAGATCGCGGGGCCCGCGCTCGGCGAAACCGCCGAAATGTTGCGCCCACGGCCGCCACGGATACCGTGCGGGCCTCTCGCATGCAGTGGGTCAATCGCATCTTGCTCGCCGCCTTGCTGGCCTTCGCCGTGGCCTACCTGCCCCGGCACATCTACAGCAGCGGCGGCGCCGAGGACCTCGGCCGCGTCGAGCGCGAACACCAGGCCCTGCAACGCAGCAACGAGCGCCTGCGCGGCGAGATCGGTGCGTTGCGTGCCGAGGTCACCGCGCTCAAGCGTGACCCCGCCGAGGTCGCCCGCATCGCCCGCGAGGACCTCGGCCTGATCCGTCCGGGCGAGGTCGTGTTCGAAGTCCAGCAGCCCGTAGCGAGCCACCCATGACGACCCACCTGCGTACCCTCTCGGATCTGCTCTCGCGCACGCGCTGGGGCCTCGTCGTGCTCGCCTCCGCGTGGATCGTGCTGGCCACCGGCGCGGCCTCCTCGGCCGGCTTCGCCCGCGGCAGCCTCGCGCTCGCGCTCGGCCTCGCCGTGTACGCCGCGACGCTCGCCCGCGCGGTGCTCCGCGAGCTGTCCCCGGGGACAGCTTCTCGCACCGCCCGCGCCGAGCTCGAGCTCGGCCTGCTGCTGATCACCGGCGTGTACCTGCTGCTCGCCCTGACCGGCGGCCTGCACAGCGCGATGCACCCGCTGGTCTACGCGCTGGTCTCCTTCCTGTTGATCGTCCACAAGACGCGGTGGGTCGCGCTGGTGTGGCTCGGCGCGATCGCTGCGCTCGAGGCGGTCGTCGGCATCGGCGAGACCCGACTGCTCGTGTACCACCTCGGCTTTATCGGCTTCTTCGCCGCCGGTAATCTGTTGATCCTCGGCGGCCTCGTCGGTCGCCTGCGCAGCGAGCACGCGCACCGCGTCGAGGGCGAGCTCCAGCGCATGCGCCAGGAGGCCCGCGACTTTCGCCTGATCGCCGGCACCAGCGGCCGCAGCCGCGAAGTGGACGAGCTCCAGCTCGCGCAGGGCGCCGTCCACGGAATTCATGAGCAGGTCGCGTTCAATCTGGGTCTGTTGCGCGACGCCCTCGGCCTGCACGGCGCCGCGCTGCTGTGGATGTCGGAGGACCGGCTCGTGCTCAAGCAGGCCGTCGGCCCCGCGAACGAGCTGTGCACCGACCTCCTGGGCCCCGGCGTGCTCGCTGGCATCGTCCGCGACCCGCGGGTGCTGGTCCTCAAGAACATGGGCGAGCGGCGCCTGCCGCCCTACTACGTCGAGGAGCGCACCGGCGAGGTCGTCACCGACCTGTGTGCCGTGCCGCTGCTGCGCAAGGGCGAGCTGCTGGGCATCGTCTGCGCCGACCGCACGGGCGACCGACCGTTCACCGCCGACGACCAGTCGAGGATCACCGCCGCCGCGCAGCTGGTCCAGCGGATCGTCGAGCAGGAGCGCGTGTTCTCGGCGATCGAGCGCAGCAAGTACGAGCAGGAGCAGTTCTACCGCGCGAGCGAGCTGCTCAGCGGCGCGCTCGGGCTCGGCGAGGTCTACGACAAGAGCTTTCGCGCGATCCGTGCGATCGTCGACTATGACATCGCCGTGCTGACCGGCTACGACGGTGACGCCCTGACCCACCGCGTGCTGGCGATCGACACCCCCGGCGCGCGCGACCCGGAGTACGGCGTCGACTGGGGCAGCCTCGCCGACGACCTGCGCGACCTCGTGTTCGAGGACGGCGCCGGCCTGGTCGCGATGGCCGTCAAGAACCGGCATCACATGCCCGCCGGCGACGAGCGCGTCGAGCCCGAGACCGTCGTGTTCACGCTGCACACGCGGCTACGTCACGCGCACAGCCTGCTGGTGCTGCCGCTGGTCCGCGGTGACGAGGTGCTCGGCACGATCACCCTCGCCTCCTCGCGTGAGCGCAAGTTCCCGAGGCAGATCCGGGAGATGTTGCGCGTCATCTCGCATCAGGTCGGCGTCAGCCTACAAAACGCCCGCATGTACCGGGCGATGGAGGAGCGCGCGACCACCGACGGCCTCACCGGCCTCACCAACCACCGCGCCTTCCGCGAGCGCCTCGCCCAGGTGCACGCGCTCGCCGAGCGCCAGGGTCAGAAGTTCGCGGTGATCCTCACCGACATCGACCACTTTAAAAAGGTCAACGACACGTACGGGCATCCGGTCGGCGACGCCGTGCTCAAGCGGGTCGCCGCGGTGTTCGCCGGGCGCGCGCGCAAGGTCGACGTCGTCGCCCGCTACGGCGGCGAGGAGTTCGTCCTGATCCTCCCCGACACCGACGGTGCCGGCGCCGAGGTGTTCGCCAACAAGCTGCGCGAGGACGTCGCCGCGGCGATCATGACCAGCGAGCAGGGCCCGTTTCAGGTCACGATCTCGATGGGCGTCGCCGAGTATCCCCTCGACACCCGCGACGCCAGCGAGCTGATCGAGCGCGCCGACCAGGCCCTGTATCGCTGCAAGCGCGGCGGTCGTAACTGCGTCACCCGCTGGTCGCGTCAGCTCGCCGCGGCCAGCTGAGCCTGCGTGCGCGGCGACCCGATCGCCGCGCGACGGGTGGCCAACCGGCGGGACACTCGCACGCCGACGTTGCATCGCCCTCGACGCGAGCTAGTTTGCGCGGCCATGTCCA
>JAYUXQ010000892.1:0-3466 GCA_043752905.1 Nannocystis sp.
GCGCAGGCGAGTCGCCGGGAAGTGTCCGTGGGCGCGGGCGATCTTCTCGGCGGTCGCCATGACACTGCGCTTGAGGAGCCATCGCGCGCGGCTCGGCTCGCAGTCGCGTAGCCACACGTCCATCGCCAGACCGACGTGCGCGGCGACCGGAGCGTCCGCATGCTGGCCGAGCCACGCGAGCGAGGTGTGGGCGAACAGCGAGTGACCGAGCAGCACGACAGGGAGCCGCGGCGCGAGCTCGCGGGCCAGTGCGACGTACACGGCGGTGTCGTCGACGAGCTGCTCGTAGGACCAGTCGCCGCCGTCGCGCGGGAGCGGGCCGCTGCGGCCGTGGCCGCGCAGGTCGGGGAGCAGCACGCGAAAGCCGGCGTCGACGAGGGTGCGCGCGAGGCCGGGTCGGCCGTCGTTGCGGCCGGGTCGGTACGTCCGGCGGTCGACCATCATGGCGTGTCCGGCGACGATGATGCCGCGCGGCGCGTCACGAGGTTCGAGGTCGAGGACGTCGAGGGTCCAGCCGTCGGGGGCGGGGACGCGGTGCTGCGCGGACGAGGTCATCGGGGGACCGCGTCAGGCGCGGCCGGGCTTGCCGGTGAAGATCGGTGTGACCGCGTGGCCGCGGGTGGCCGAGAACATGATCAGGGCGCCGCGGCGCTGCGCGGTGAAGTCGAGCAGGCCGTGGGCGCGACACATGCCGGCGAGCTCGTCGGCCTCGAACACGCGGGCGCTGGAGAACGCCTGGAAGCCGCCCATGATCCCTCGCATCGTTCGCATCGTTCGCATCGTTCGCCCCGGCGCGCCGGGGAGGTGGGCGAAGGTGCTGGCGACCAGCACGCCGCCGGGTCGCAGCACGCGGGCGGCCTCGGCGATCGCGCTCTGGGGATCCGGCCAGACGTGCAACGCGGCGCCGGCGTGGATCCCCGCGAGGCTCTCGCGCGCGAACGGCAGGCGGACGACGTCGGCGCGTAGTAGCAGCAGCGCGGGGTCGTGGGCGGCGAGCGCCCTGCGCAGCATCGGCACTGACCAGTCGACGCCGTATACGCGGCCGAAGTGCCGAGTCGCCGCGAGGTGTCGGCCGGTGAAGCCGGGCCCGCAGCCGAGGTCGGCGATGATGCCGTCGCGCGCGGGTTCCAGGGCGTGGAGGATGTGCTCGAGCTCGCCGGCGTAGTCGGGTCGTCCGCCGCTGGCGACGGTGACGAAGAACGGGCGCCACAGCTTCTCGTACACGCCGGCGAGGACGCGCGAGTGCATGAGGCGCGGGCCGAGGCCTCTGGCGCCGGAGTCGGCGTCGTCGGTGAGGCCGATGAAGTCGAGGTAGCCGGCCTCGGCGCTGTAGACCCGCTCGCAGGTGGCGCAGGCGAGAGTGGGGAGCGAGTGCGGCAGGGCGCCCGTGGCAGCCTCGCCGTGGGCCTCGAGGTTGCCGAGGCAACCGGGGCACACGAGCTCGGGCGGGGCTTGCGGGTGCTGGGGGTTCACGGTGATCACGGCGCGGCGACGGTGTAGCCGAGGGCGGTGACGGCCGCAACGAGCGCCTCGCGCGGGGCGCGGGCGGGGTCGTGGTAGATCGTCGCATGGCCGCTCGCGTGGTCGACGTGGACCGTCTGCACGCCGTCGAGCTTCGCAATAGCGGCGGTGATCGCCTCGGAGCAGGAGGCGCAGACCATGCCACCGACCTGAAGTTGGGTCGTGACCCGTTCGCGCTCGGCCGGCGCCGCGGGCGGCGAGCAGGCTGTCCCGAGGGACAGGTGCCCGAGTAGCACTCCCGAGGACAGCAGCAGGGCGCGGGCGGAGCGGAGCACGCGTGTTTTAGTTCGGGGCGACGACGGTGAGGTTGACGACGGTGCCAAACGGGACCTTGGCGCCGGCGGCGGGGTCCTGGCGCAGCACGTAGTTCTCGCCGTGCTCCTCGTGTTCGACGCGCTTGATGTCGCCGAGCTCGAGGCCGGTGTCCTTGACGGCGGTCTTGGCGGCGTTGAGGTACTTGCCGGTGAGGGCGGGGACCTCGATGAGCGGGAGGGTGGCGATCGTCAGCTCGACGGCGGTGCCGGGGGCGAGCTTGGCGTTGGCGAGCGGCTTCTGGCTGAGGACGGTGCCGGCGGCCTTGCTCGAGTCCTTTTGCACCTCGGTGACCTCGACGCCCATGTCGGCGAGGGCCTGCTTGGCCTCGGCGATCGGCTTGCCGACGAGGTTGGGTACGCGGGCTTCGCGGGCCTTGGCCGTGACGACGCGGATCTCACGGGTGGTCAGCATGGTGCCGGGGGCTGGGATCTGCTCGAGGATCTCGCCGGGCTGGGCGTCGGGGGCGTCGCGGGTCTCGTCCTCGATGAGGACGATGCCCTGGCTGCTGGCGACCTTGCGGGCGTCCTTGATCGGCGTGCCGGTGAGGTTCGGGGCCGGTATGGCGGCGTTCTGATCGACGACCGGACCGGTCGGCGGGACCACCACCGGGGCTGGACCCGTGGTCGGCGCGACCGTCTGTACGGGCGTCGGACCAAAGGCCGGCAAGAGGCCCTGGGCCTGCTGCATCTTCATGATCTGCGGGCCCAGCAGGACCTGGACCAGGACGGCCGTGATCAGGGAGATGAGGAACATCTTGACGGTGTCGTTCATGCGAGTTCCAAAGCGAGGATGGGCAGCCTGATCCGGGGGTGGCTGCCGGCGACGGGGCCGAGCATAGCGCAGGCCTCCGGGTCCGGGGGGCCGGACTGGCTACAGCATGCGCCCGCGCCCGCGTCCCGAGCAACATTGCCGCAGAAAACTGCGAGCGCCGCGGTCGGGGCGCCAAGGAGGCGAGGCGGCGAGGCGGCGAGGAGGCGAGGCGGCGAGGCGGCGGATGGGGACGATGGGAGCCGCCCTCGTGCGGCGCCTGGCGCGTCAGGGTGACGGTGGGGGTGTAGCGGCGCCTGCACGGGGGCGGGTGCCGACGATTGGCTGCTGACCGGGAGGGACGCGGGTGTATCCTGCATGCCCCGCAGGCGCACGATGACCAAGCTCCCTCCTGAACGTGCTGAGGCCGGTTTCAACGATTACAAGCCGGCATATTCGCAGGCGCAGGCGCTCGCGGAGGCCAACCGCTGCCTTTATTGCGTGGACGCGCCTTGCGTTCAACGGTGCCCGACGGCGATCGACATCCCGGAGTTCATCCGCAAGATCTCCACGGGCAACACGGAGGGCGCGGCGCGGACGATCTTCAGCGCCAACATCCTCGGGATGAGCTGCGCGCGCGTGTGCCCGGTCGAGGTGCTGTGCGCGGGCGCCTGCGTGTACAACGAGCAGGGCGCCCCGCCGATCGAGATCGGCAAGCTCCAGCGCTACGCGACCGACGCGGCGTTCCTGGCCGACTGGCAATTCTTCACGGCGGGCCCGGATACCGGCAAGAGCGTCGGGATCATCGGCGGCGGCCCGGCCGCGCTGGCCTCGGCGCACGAGTTGCGCCGGTCCGGCCACGCGGTGACGATCTACGACGCGG
>JAYUXQ010000893.1:0-3462 GCA_043752905.1 Nannocystis sp.
CCACGCGCGCTCAGGACCGTCTCGAGATCGCTGTCCGCGGTCGCCTCACCGTACATCGGCGCCGCGGACGTGACAGGTGAAGGCGCAGGCGCCGAGGCAGGCGCAAGGAGGGAGCCGATCAGGGCGCAGGACAGCAGGCAGGGCACGGCGCCCAGGCTGCCACAGCGCCGGGTCCGCCGCGAGTCACTCGAGCAGCATCTGCTCGATCTGCCCCGGCGTGAGCACGTAGCCGAGCAGCAGCGCCCGCTTGTCGGTCGCCTGGGCCACGTCGAGCAGGCGCAGGTTGTCGGCGGCCTCTGCGTCGCCCTCGCCCCGGTTCTCGATCAGGCGCCGGGCAATGTCGACGAGCATGCCCGCCTTTACTGGCGTGTCGGTCGGCATGCGGATGAACATCCCGAAGTACTCGTGGACCACACCGGCCACCTGCACGCCCTTGGGCCGCGGCAGCAGCATCTCGAAGAACTTGCGCCGGCTCCTCGACATCCCCGAAAAGCCGAGCTCGCGCACCGCCTTCTCGGTGGCGACCGCGAAGAAGCCGGCGTCGACCGGCACCCCGACGACGAGCTTGTCGACCTCCTTCGCCAGGCTCCTGCCGCCGCGTGCGTGACTCGCCGCGATCGCCGGCAATAACTTCTCCGGCGCGATCACCAGCTCGTCGAGCTCATAGCTGGCGACCACCAGCGCCCCACCTTCATACGTGCGCCCGACGACCGTCCAGGTGTTCACACCCGCCGGCACCAGGCGACCCTCCTGGACCCCCGTAGCGATGCGGGCCGCCAGCCCCGGGATCTCCGCCACCGCCGCGGAGCGCCTCCAGTCGTCGTGGCGAAACGCCAGCGCGACCCGCTTCCAGGCCTCGACGCTGGTGTCGCCGAGCGCCAGCGCCGTCGCACACATCCCGTCGGCGAACACCGGCTTGGCCCGCTTGGGCCGCTGCGTGTTGCGCTGCGCCGCCCGTTGCTTGCGCTTCTCCGCGGCCTTGCGATCCTCCGCCGTCAGCTCGTCGAGCGCCTGCTGGATCGTCACTTGCCTGGCCTGGGCCCGGCTCTGCGCGCGCCGATACAGGCGCAGGTCCTCGAGCTGGCGCCGGCGGTCGTCGTCGCAGGTGAGCACGAACTCTCGCAGCTCGTCGGGCAGCCGCCTCGCCAGCGGCGCCTGCAACATGCGCTGCATGTTGGCGACCGCGAGCATGTCGAAGTCGCCGGGCAGGAAGCGGGTCGTGTAAGGCAGGTGACCGCGGCGGATCTGACCGCGCCCGGCCTCCCAAAACCGTCGCATCACCGACTTCACCGCCTCGTCGTCGCCGGCCTTCTCGTACAGCTTGATGAGCCGCAGCAGCCCGTCGGTGATCAGCTCGCGGTCCTCGGTCCGCTCGGCCAGCAGCGCCTCGAAGTGTTCGATCGCGCACGCGGGCCTCTCGATCTCTTCCATGCAGTGCACGCCGCGGCGGTGCAACTGCTGCGCGGAGCTCTCGCCGCGCCGGGGCGCCGGCTCCTTCGCCGCCTCGACCACGGCCGGCCCACACAACAGGCCTGCCATGCCCACCATCACCAGGCCATTGCGCAGACGGGCAGCGAACATGTGGCGCAGCATGACACCGCTGGCCCGACGCGGCCACTGGGCGCCCCTTGTATCGCTTCTCGGCCTGTGCCATGGGGAAGCTCGCCGATGCCTGGACCCGAGGACTTCGACTTCGACCTGCCCGCCGACCAGATCGCCCAGGAGCCGGCGGCCCGGCGCGGCGATGCGCGCATGCTCGTGCTCGCGGCTCCCGGCAGCGAGCCCGCGTGGCAGCACAGCGAGGCGCGCCGCCTCCCGGACTTCCTGCCCGCAGATGCCCTGGTCGTGATCAACGACTCCCGCGTCGTCCCGGCCCGCGTCTTCCTCGTCGGCACGAACGGCCGCCGCTTCGAGCTCCTCGTCTGCGACCCGCGCCCGAACCTCGGCCCCGGCAGTCGGTTCAGGGCCTGGGTCCGCGGCGCCAGGCACCTGCGAGCCGGCGCCCGCCTCGAGCACGACGCCTTCGCCTGCACGCTGATCGGCCCCGACGAGATCGATCCGCGAGCCCGCGTGTTCGCGGTCGAGGCCGGCGACCTGTTGACCACGCTCCACGCCGCCGGCCAGGTCCCCTTGCCCCCATACATCCGCCGCGAGGCCGGCCCCGACGCCCGCGACAGCGAGCGCTACCAGACCCTCTACGCCGCGACGCCGGGCTCGGTCGCCGCCCCGACCGCGGGCCTGCACTGGGAGCCCGAGGTGCTCGCCCGCCTCGACCTCGTCCGCATCACCCTCCACGTCGGCCCCGGCACCTTCTTGCCGATGGAGGCCGCCGATGTCCGTGACCACCGCGTCGGCGCCGAGCAGGCCGAGATCTCCGAGACGGCCGCGACGCGCATCCGCGAGGCCCGCCGCGAGGGCCGGCCCGTCGTGGCGATCGGCACCACCGCCACGCGCGCGCTCGAGGCCGTCGCGGCGACCCACGGCGAGCTGGTCCCGCACGCCGGCCCCGTCGACCTCGTCATCACCCCCGGACATCGCTTTCGCGTCGTCGACGGCCTCGTCACCAACTTCCACCTGCCGCGCAGCTCCCTGCTGATGCTCGTGTGCAGCCTCGGCGGCCGCGCGCGCGTCCTGGCCGCCTACCGCGAGGCCGTGCGCGCCGGCTATCGCTTCTACTCCTACGGCGACTGCATGCTGCTCGCCCCGACCGTCTGACCTTGTCTTGGGCGGGACCCCTGTGGCATGCCTCGCCGCCGATGCGCACCGAGACGATCCCACGGGTGGAGCCCCGCGCCGGCCTGAGCTGTGAAAACGCCGGCGTCGCGTTCCGGCCGCCCGGCAACTTCGAGGTGCTCGCCCAGGACGGCCCGGCCCGCGCCGGCCGCCTGTGGACCGCCCACGGCCCGGTCGACACCCCATGCTTCATGCCGGTCGGCACCTACGGTGCGGTCAAGGGCCTCGACCCCGACGACCTGCGCGAGTGTGGCTCGCAGATCATCCTCGGCAACAGCTACCACCTCGGCCATCGGCCGGGATCGGCAAGGGTGGCCGGACTCGGCGGCCTGCATGCCATGATGTCCTGGGACCGGCCGATCCTGACCGACAGCGGCGGCTTCCAGGTGTTCAGCCTGCGCGGCCTGCAAAAGCTCGACGACGCCGGCGTCGACTATCAGACCCACTTCGACGGCTCGCGCCACCGGCTGACCCCCGAGAGCGTGCTGCGGACCCAGGCCGCTCTCGGCTCCGACATCTGCATGATCCTCGACCACTGCCCGCCGGGTGATGCCACCCCGGCGCAGATGCGCGCGGCCGTCGACCGCAGCACCCGCTGGGCCCGCCAGGCGATCGACCTCCGGGCCGGCATCCTCGCCCCACATCAGCTTTGTTTCGGCATCGTGCAAGGCGGCACCGACCTCGCCCTGCGCCGCGAACACCTCGCCGAGCTCGCCGCGCTGCCCTTCG
>JAYUXQ010000894.1:0-8496 GCA_043752905.1 Nannocystis sp.
AGGTGAAGGGCCAGCAGCATGTGTACTGGGACGCGAAGCGCATCGAGACGCGCCCGCTGCCAGCACCGTTCCCCGCCGACCCGACCCCGCAGGCGAGCGACGCACCGTTCCCGCCGATGCCGACCCTGAAGATCGACGTCAGCTGGGCCGACGCGCTGGCGGTCGACGGCGCGGTGTGGGTCATCCTGACCACCATGGACTGCGACTTCCAGTTTCAGTGCACGCACAGCCGCTCACTGACGATCGGCGCGCCCACGGGGAGCACCTCGGCGACGCTGACCCTCGAGCAGATCCACCCCGGCCCGTACAAGCTCAACGTCATCCTCGACCGCAACGGCAACCTGGCGACCACGCTGTATCCTGACAAGGGCGACGGCGTCGGCGGGCTCAACCAGGCCGTGACCGTGCAGCCGGGCGGCCAGACCAAGGTCAAGACCTCGATCGCCGTCACGCTCTAGTCGATCGCTACTTCGTCCTCGTCGATGACCGCGGCCGGCGCTTCGGCGACGGGCCGGGCCGACACCGGGATCACCGGGTACGAGCCCGAAGCGGCCGACATCGGCCCGGAAGCGCCGTCCATCGCGCCTGACTTCTGCGGCCGGCGACCGACCAGGAAGTACGTGCACAGGGCGCCCTTGCCCTTCACATGAATGATGCCGCGCCGCTGGAACGCGTACTTGTGGCGCAGCCGCTTGTACGTCGCCTCGGTCACCTGGATCGCGTTGGCGATGCCGTGCGACTCCATGCGACTGGCGATGTTGACGGTGTCGCCCCAGAGGTCGTACGCGAACTTCTTGGTGCCGATGATGCCGGCCGTGACCGGCCCGCAGTTCATGCCGATCCGGATCCGTACGCCGCGGTTGCGCTTGGCGTTGAAGCGCTCGATCACCGCGAGCATGTCGAGGGCCATCTCCGCCATCGCCTCGGCGTGGTCGGGGCGCGGCATCGGCAGGCCGCTCGCGGCCATGTACTCGTCGCCGATCGTCTTGATCTTCTCGAGCCCGTGCTTCTCGGCCAGCTGGTCGAACATCGAGAAGATCTTGTTGAGCATCGCCACCAGCTCGGCCGGCGGCAGCTGCTCCGACATGCGCGTGAAGCCGACGAGGTCGGCGAACAGCACCGTCACGTCCGGGAACACGTCGGCGATCGTCCGCTGGCCCTCCTTGAGCCGCTCGGCGATCGCGCGCGGGAGGATGTTGAGGAGCAGCTGCTCGCTGCGCTCCTGCTCCGAACGCAGCTTACGGATGTACGCGCGCTCGCGGTCTCGCAGCCGCTTCTTCTCGAGGCAGGCGCCGATGCGGGCGCGCAGCACCACCGGGTTGAACGGCTTGGGCAGGTAGTCCTCGGCGCCGAGCTCGATCGACTTGACCACCGTGTCGAGCTGGTCGAGCGCCGAGATCATGATCACCGGCAGACCCCGCAGCTTGTCGTCGGCGTGCAGATGCTCGAGCACCTGATAGCCGTCCATCTCCGGCATCATCACGTCGAGCAGCACAAGGTCGAAGTCCTCGGCGCGCAGCATCTCCAGCGCCTGCAAGCCGTTCTCGGCCAGCTTGACGGTGTGGCCCTGCCGCATCAGCCGCCGCGAGAGCATGTTGCGGTTCGACTCGTTGTCGTCGACGACGAGGATCTTCCCGGTATCGGTGTGTGGGGCGACGCCGCGGCGCGGGACGCCCGCCGTGTCGCGCACCATGATCGTCGGCTCCGGTGGCTGACGCGTGGTGCTCAGCGCCTGGTTCACCGCGCCGCTCGAGACGATCTCGTCGAGCCGGCGGACCGCCTCGAGGATGCGTTCGATGTCCGCGGAGATCTCGTCCTGGCCGCGCTGCTGCGAGGTGTGCAGCAGGCGCTCGACGTGGCTCAGCAGATGGCTCAGCGGGAACAGCAGGTCGCGGTTGAGCCGCTCCTGGCTCGGACGCTGCGCGTGCGGGTCGAGGATCTCGTCGATCAACGCCAGCAGCTGCTGCGCGTCCTTCAACACCTGACCGATGTTGTTGACCACGAACTCGTTGTCCGAGGCCTCCGCGTCCTCGATCAACATCTCGCTGTAGCCGATGATCTGATTGAACGGGGTGCGTAGGTCGTGCCGCAGCTGCGCCGTGCTGGTCCGCCGCGACAGCACCTTCGGCGCGTCCGCCTCGGGCAAGTTCTGCGGCACCGCCATCACCACCGAAGTCTCGCTGGTGATCAGGTTCATCACCTGCGTCGACACGAAGTTGCTCACCTCGGTCTCGACGTCGACCCCGGCCGCGGCCGACGAGCGCGCGCCAGCGGCCGGCCGTCGCAGCTGGGGCGCCTCCGGAGGGCGGCCGTCGTCCTCGAACTCCTCGAGGTCCATATCCGCGAACTCATCGGGCGCGGCTCCAGGAGGCTCCTGGGTGGTCGGCGCGTCCTCGTCGAAGGTGTCGGCGAGGATGTCGTCGTCGTCGTCCGCGGGGATGCCTGGCTCCGGTTCCGCGGCGACGACCGGGTCGACCGGTGGATCGCCCGGCGCGCGACGATTTGGATCGTTGTCTCGCATGCGATGAGGTGCTGGCGTCGCGGTTTCCGGAACGTTGGAGCCTAACGGAGATCGTACCGGGGCATGGTACCGCAGCCCCCGTGAGAGCGGTCACGGTTTAGCGCCCATTCGCCTGCCCCATGCTCGCCGGCCCACGCGGCGAGGACAACCTCGACTTGGGCGCCCACCATGCACCACAGGGCGGGATCGCCCTGGCCGATCATGGCCGCGGACATGCGACCGCCGCCGCCGTGCCAGCCCTTCCCCGCGTCTGCGCCGGTTTCGGCTCGCAAGGTCCGCGCAGGTGTCCCCGGGCCGGTCGGCGCGGCCATGATCTCGACAAAATTAGCGAGCTTCCCGGGGGAGCGATCCCCCATACCAGGCCGGCGATGACGGCCCACCGGGTCCTGTGCGGCGCCTCTGCGGAGGTCCTTCGTCGGCGCCGCTGCGGTGCACCGGCGTCGCGATGTGCTCGTCGCGGTGCGACGTCCGCGATCGCCACGCGCAGCGTCCGACGATCGCGAAAGTACGACCCACGCGAAAGCGGGAAGTGACACCTGCACGCCGACGCGTCGACCGACGCAGCGCCAGCGCTGCTCGCACATACAAGCATCCCGCCGTGCTCGTACACGGGAGAGGTATGCATGCTCGCGCGACTTCGGCGATGGAGCGCAGAGTCGAGCGAGTTCACTGGCAGTAGTCGACCGCACCGACCGTGGCGCGCCCCGCGTTCGCATCGCGCCAGGGATGCGCTTGACCGACCGGAGCGAACGCTCGATGATGCCTGGAGGCTGCGCTGGACGCCCGTACATTGACGGGTCCGCTCGGGCGCAGACCTTCGAGGACAGGCCATGACAGAGATCCGTGATGTGTATCCGCTTAGTAGTCACATGTCGCTTCCAGAGGGCGTCGCTTTCGATGCAAAGACGCGTCGCTTCTTCGCCACCGGCCTCATGGGTGGACAGCTCATCGAGATCGACGCGGCCACCGGAGCGGAGCGCGTGTTCTACAGCTACGCGGGGCCGGTGCAGTTGTCCGGGGCCAAGGTCGATGACCAGCGCCGCCGCCTGTGGGTCTGCGTCTCGGACATCAGCGGACCGCGCGGCGGCCTCGACGTGTTCGACGTCGACTCCGGCGCGCTCCTCCAGCACTTCGAGCTGGCGCGGGGCGGCATCTGCAACGATGTCTGCCTCGACGGTGACGGCGTCGCCTATGTCACCGATTCGTTCCTGCCGGTCATCTATCGCGTCGACGCCCGTGACGGCAGCGCCGGCGAGTTCATCCGCGACGCGCAGATGACCCCGCCCCCCGGCGCCTTCGGCCTCAACGGCGTGGTCGTCACGCCCGACGGCAGGTATCTCATCGGCGGCTTCACCACGCCCTCGAAGCTGTTCATCGCCGCGATCAAGGACCCCCAGGGGGTCCGCGAGATCGCGCTCGACGGCGACCCCTTCGCCGTCCCCAACGACCCGCAATTCACCGGCGCCGACGGCATCGTGTTCATCGGCGACGTGCTCTACGTCATCAACGACGGCGGCGTGCAGCGGGTGACCTTCACCGCGCCCGACTACAGCGCCGGGCGCGTCAAGTCGGTCCATGCCCCCGAGGCCGGCCTCACGACCGCCACCGTCGTCGACGGCGAGCTCTACGTGATCAAGGCCGAGGTCGTGCGCGCGATGCACATGCGCCTCCCACCCAACCTGCCGTTCAAGATCTACCGGTTCCCGCGCTCGCTGTTCGAGGCGGACGCGGAGTAAGCCTGGACGGGCCCTGGAGAGGCCTCCAAAGCCGTCTGACTTAGTGGGCCTTGCGGGTGTTGGCGATGTGGATCGCCTCGCCGAGCGCGTGCTTGGCGGCCTCCATCACGGCCTCGCCGAGCGTCGGGTGCGGGTGGATCGTCAGGGCGATGTCCTCCGCGAAGGCGCCCATCTCGATCGCCAGCGCCGCCTCGTTGATCAGGTCGCTCGCCTCGGGTCCGACGATGTGTACGCCGAGCACGCGGTCGTCGGCGGCATCGGTCACGATCTTCACGAAGCCGGCGGTCTCACCGATCGCCATCGCGCGACCGCTGGCCGCGAACGGGAACTTGCCGATGTTGACCTTGCGGCCCTTGGCCTCGGCCTCCTCGACGGTGAGCCCCGAGGAGGCGATCTCCGGCTCGGTGAACACGACATTGGGGATCTGCCGCGCGTCATTGATCGTCTTCCTGCCGGCGATCACCTCGGCCACCACCTCGCCCTCGTGCGAGGCCTTGTGCGCCAGCATCGGCTGACCGGCCACGTCGCCCACCGCGTAGATGCCGGGCACGTTGGTCGCCTGGCGGTTGTCGACCTCGATGAAGCCGCGCTGGCTGACCTTCACGCCGGTCTTGTCGAGGCCGAAGCCCTGGTTCACCGGGCGGCGCCCGACCGCGACGAGGATGACGTCGCACGCGAACTCCTGGACCTTGCCGCCGACCTCGGCCTTCACGACGGCCTCGCCGTTGCGCTCCTCCCAGCCGAGCGCCTTGGCGCCGGTGTGGATCTGTCCGCCGTCCTTTTTGATCTGCCGCGCGACGATCTCGGCGCACTCGAGGTCGACGCCGTTCAAGATCCGCGGCAGACCCTCGAGCACGATCAGCTGGGTGCCGAGGCGCTGGAAGTACTGGCCGAGCTCGAGGCCGATGATGCCGCCGCCGACGCACACCATCCGCTTCGGGACCTCGGCCAGGTCGAGCGCGCTGGTGCTGTCGAGCACGCGCTTGTGGTCGTATTTGAAGCCGGGGATCTCGATCGGCACCGAACCGGTGGCGATGACGATGTGCTCGGCCTCGATGATGTCCTCCGGCTTGCCGTCCGCGTAGGTGATCTTCACGCGGTGCGCGTCCAGGAACTCCGCCGTGCCCTTGACGTAGGTGGTGCCCGCGCCCTTGACCAGCGACTGCACGCCGCCGGTCAGCTTCTTGACGATGCCGCCCTTCCACGCCTGCATCTTGTTCATGTCGACCGCGGCCTGGCCAAAGCTCAGACCCATGTCGGTGGCGTGCTGGGCCTTGTGGTACAGCTTGGTCGCGCTGATGAGCGCCTTCGACGGGATGCAGCCCCAGTTGAGGCACACGCCGCCCGGCTTGTCCTTCTCGACGAGCATGGCATCGACGCCGAGTTGACCGAGACGGATCGCGCAGGGATATCCGCCCGTGCCCGCGCCGATGACGAGCGCCTTCTTCTTGATCGTGGCCATGGTCTTCCTTTTCGGGGCCCCGCAGGGACAGACTAAATGCTAGCGAGCAGCAGCAGGTTCGGGTCCTCGAGGTAACGCCGTACTTCTTGCAGGAACTTCGCGCCCTCGAAGCCGTCGACGACGCGGTGGTCGAGCGACACGGAGAGGTTCATCAGGTGACCGATGACGATGTTGTCGCGGTCGTCGACGATGGGCGTCTTGCGGATCGCGTGGACCCCGAGGATGCCGACCTCCGGATAGTTGATGATCGGTGTCGCCAGCAAACCGCCGATGTTGCCGAGGCTGGAGACTGTAAACGTGCCGCCGGTCAGCTCCTCGCGCGAGCAGGCGCCTGTGCGCGCCGCCTCGCCGAGCCTGGCGATCTCACGCCCGAGGTCGAGGATGCTCATGCGGTCGGCGCCGTGCACCACCGGCACCATCAGGCCCTGCTCGGTCGCCGCCGCCACGCCGATGTTGTAACGCTTCTTGACGAGGATCCGGCCGCCCGCCTCGTCGAGCTCCGCGTTGACGATCGGGAACCGCTTGAGCGCGTGCACGACCGCCTTCACGATGAAGGGCAAAAAGGTCAGGCTGACCCCCTGCTCGGACGCGACGCTCTTGGCCTCCGCGCGCAGCTTCACCAGCTTGGTGACGTTGACCTGCTCGACGTAGGTGTAGTGCACCGCCTCCGTGTACGATCGCACCAGGCTCTCGGCGATCCGCCGACGCATGCCCCGGAATGGGATCTCCTCGTCGCCCTCGGTGGTGACCACCGGCCGCGCCGCGGGCTTCGCAGCGGGTGCAGGCTTCGCAGCGGGGGCAGGCTTCGCAGCGGGGGCAGTCGGCTTGCCCGGCGCGACATAGGCCGCCGCGACCTCGACCACCGGGGTTGGGCGCACGGGCGCGGGCTGGCTGCTCGCGCCCGCATACAGCTCGGCCGCCTTGCCGATGTCCTGCTGGGCGCGTAGCACGTCACCCTTGGTGATGCGGCCGCGGTCGTCGGTCGGCAGCGAGTGCAGGTCGATGCCAGACTCGCGGGCGAGGGCACGCGCTGCGGGCGTCGCCAGCACCGGGCCGCTTGAGGCGGTGGTCGAAGCGGTGGTCGAAGCAGCCGGCGCGCTGGCCACGGGGGCCTTGCCCGCCGAGGACGCGCGGTCGATCACCGCGATGATCTGCTCGACCGCACAGATGTCACCGACCTGCGCCAGCAGCTCGCGGACGGTCCCGGAGACGGGCGAGGGCACCTCGATCGTCGCCTTGTCGGTCATCACCTCGACGAGCGCCTCGTTGGCCTGCACGAAGTCGCCGGGCTGCTTGTGCCAGCGGACGATCTCGCCCTCGACCACGCCCTCACCGATCTCTGGAAGCTTGAACTCGAGCATGCACAGGTCCTGTCAGTAGGTGGCGACCCGGGTGATGGCCGCGGCGATCGCCTCGACGTCCGGCAGGCCCGCGAACTCGTCGCGGCCCGTGAAGGGTCCCTCGGCGCCGGTCACTCGTAGCACCGGCGCATCGAGGTGGAGGATCGCCCGGTCGGCGAGCAGCGCGGCCAGCTCGGCGCCGGGTCCGTGCGTGCGGCCACCAGGGTGTGTGACCACCAGCTTACCGCCCGTCGCCGCCGCGAGGATCCCCGGCTCGTCGAGCGGCGCGAGGCCGCTGACCTCGACGATCGTCACCTCGAGGCCCGTCGCCTCGACCGCCGCGAACGCCTGGTCGACCGCCGCGCCGATCGCGAACACCGTCGCCGCCGCGCCCTCGCGCACGACCCGGGTCGCGCCGAGCGGACGACCGAGCGCCGGCTTGAAGTCGTCGGCCATGAACTCGCGCAGCACCAGCGCGCGCGGCAGCAGCAGCACCGTCGGCGCCTCGCCGTCGTCGAAGCTCGCCGAAGCCCGCAACATCGCGACCGCCTCGAGCGCGTCGCTCAGCACGACCACGCGCAGGCCCGGTACGGCCGTCAACGCGGCCTCGGGCGAGTCGGCCCCGTCGCCGCCGAGCCCGAAGCCGGGGCCTGTCGGCGCGACGATCAAGACCGGAGCCGACCGCTCCCCACCCGCGGTCGAGCTGACGCGCCCGAGCTCACGCAGGGCCGCATATCCCTCGAGCATCGCGGTGGCCGAGGCGAGCAGCACGATCGGTCGGCGCCCCGCGAGCGCCAAACCGGTCGCGTGGGCCAGCGAGGCCGCGGGCGTCAGCGGCGTCGACAGCACGCGCAGGCCCAGCGCGGGGTCCTGCACGGTCGCGCGCGACAGCCCGAGCATCCCGCCCTCACGCACGTCCTCGCCGAGCAACACGCGACGCAGGTCATCACGCATCAGCTCGGCGATCGCCTCCGACAGTCGCTCGAGTACGTTCATGCCGATCCCTCGCGCTCCCCGGCTTGCTTCTGTGCGTGACTAAATGCTCGATCGAGCACGCCACGGACCTCCGCCTCGATCACGTCCTGGAAGGTCGGCGTCCACTGCTTCTCGCGGTCGAGGTGCCGGCGCAGGCGCTCGAGCGGGTCGCGGTGGGCCGGCACGTCCGTGCTCTGCTCGCCGGTCTGCAGGCGCGTCGCCACGACCTCCACCAGACCAGGACCACGACCGTCACGCGCGCGACGAAACGCCTGGTCGAGCGCTGCGTACACGCCGACGACATCGGCACCATCGACCCTGCGCGACCACAACCCGCACGCCTTGACGCGCTCGGCCACGCTGTCACCGAGCAGTCCGGCCTCCGCGGGCGCGCCGTCGGGCCACAGCTGACTCTTGCACACGAACACGAGCGGCAGGTCGCAGGCGACCGCGAGCGCGACC
>JAYUXQ010000895.1:0-3455 GCA_043752905.1 Nannocystis sp.
CGGATGCCGCCCTCGCCGTCGATCAACACGAGCTTTTCGGAGTGCGCGACGTCGTACATGTCGACCCTGGCGGGATCGGGCCGGCGGTCCATCGCGGTCTTGAAGCCGCCGACGACCAGGGACTCCATCGCCTTGGGGTCGCCGGTGACAAAGCGCCAGTGGGCCTGGTCGGCGCCGAGGTTCTCGGCGTAGCGGGCGAGCACCGCGGCGGTGTCGTTCTCGGGGTCGACGGTGAAGCTGACGAGCTCGACCTCGACGCCGTTGCGGGCGTAGCGCTGCTGCAGCTCGAGCATCGCGCGCGAGATCTTCGGGCACACGCTCGGGCAGGTGGTGAAGATGAAGCCTGCGACCCAGACCTTGCCGCGCATGCTGGCGAGGGTGAAGGGCTGGCCGTCCTGGTCCTGCAGCGCGAAGTCGGGGACCTGCAGCAGCACCGGCGGGGCCTCGGGCACGTTGCGCATGAACGGCCGGCTGCCGGTGATGACGATCAGCAAGAAGGCGGCGGCGATGTGCCACGGGCGGCGCACGAAGGCGCGTTGCAGCCAACCTCCGCGCTCCTCCAGAGGAGGCATGTCGACATCAGGTCGCATCAGGTCCGTCGCATCAGGTCAGGAGCGCGTCGACCACCAGCGCGGCGATCAAGGCCGGGAGGTAGAGGAGCGAGGCGAAGAAGAAGCGGCGGGCCCAGCGAAGCTCGTCGGCCTTGCTGCCGAACACCTGCATGCCCGTGCAGGCGCACGCGAGGAAGGCGAGGCTCAGCGCGAGGGCGACGGCGCCGTAGAGGTAGCCGGTGAGGCCGATCACTGTCGGCAGCAGGGAGATCGGCACCAGCACGATCGACCACAGCACGGCCTGGATCCGGGTGACCAGCGAGCCGCGCACGACCGGCACGCACTGGATCCCCGCGCGGGCGAAGTCCGTCTCCCGAAACAGCGTGATCGCGAGGAAGTGTGGCATCTGCCAGACCAGCAAGATCGCGAACAGGGCGAGGCCGCCGGCGTCGATGTCGCCGGTGACGGCCGTCCAGCCGAGCAGCGGCGGCGCGGCCCCGGGCACGGCCCCGATCACCAGCGCGAGCGGGGTGCGGTACTTGAGCGGGGTGTAGACCAGCGCGTAGCCGACGATCGCCCACGCGGCGAGCACCGCGGTCAGCAGGTTGGTGAACAGCCACAGCACCGCGATCGCGGTGGCACAGAGAGAAATCGCGAAGATCAGAGCTGTCCCCGGGGACAGCTGGCGCCGGGCCAGCGGCAAGGCGAGCGGACGCATCCTGGTGCGCGCCATCAGCGGGTCCTTGGCGCGCTCGAGCCACATGTTGAGGGCGCTCGCGCCGGCGACCGCGAGGCTGGTCCCGACGACGCCCGCGAACGCGACGGCGAAGCCCGGCGAGCACCAGCCGTCGGCCGGGGTCTCGGCGCCGAACGGGTTATCGCCGCTGCGCAGGGCCATCCATGCGGCGCCCGCGGCCGTCAGGGCGCACATGCGGGTGACGCCCGGCTTGGTCAGCGTCACCAGGTCGCGCAGCAGGCGACGGCCGGGACGGGTGCCGCCTGCGAAGGCAGCGGACGGAGCGGGGTCGGTGTGCGTGGCGTCGGTCATCAGAGCTGCACGGCCTGTTGGTCGGTGCGACAGAAGCTGTCGAGGGCGCGATAGGCATCGGCGCAGGCGCACTGCTTTCTAAACCGGCACGCGGTGCCGCGGTCCCTGCAGACCCCGAACACCCACTGTCCTCTGGAGACGACGTCGGGCTTGAGCTTGCCGCAGTCGTCGGCGCGGTCCCTGGCCTCGAGGCAGTGGAACATGGCGATCTTGACGGCGTCGTTGCACATGACGGACAGCGCGTCGCACTGCTTGTGCCACGCGAGCACGTGGTCGATGCAGCCCTCGCTGTCGAGCGCGACGCCGTCCTTCTCGAGCGAGGCCATGGCCCCCATGATCTCCCGCTCGGAGGTCACGTAACGGTAATAGGCGAACACCCCCATGAACACCGCGACGGCGGTCATGGACAGCAGAACCATGCGCAGGCTGGGTCCTTCCCAGTCCTTGCTCTTCGACTTCGCCATTCGGGGGCTCAAGCTAGCCCGCGCGTCCAGGAGGGTCAATGGCGCGGCGACCGTCGGTCGCAGGAAGCCAGCCGGCAAGAACCCGTGTGGAAGCTCCCATTTTTCATGCCATCCCGTGGTATGTCGCCCGCGTGAAGCTCTCTGGCCACCTCTGGACCCTCGGGCCGAGCCTGCGCCACAAGGCCAGGCCCGAGACCCCGCCCCCGGCGACCGCCTGGTCGACCCGCCTGCACGACCCCGTGGTCGGCGAAGTGGTGCTACGCGGGGCGCTGCACCGGGCGCTGCACCGGGCGCCGAGCCCCGCGGACGAGCTGTGCGTGCTGGTCCACGGGCTCGGCGGGTCGATGGACAGTCATTATGTCATCCGCGCGGCCCGCACCGCGGTCGCCGCCGGGATCGACTGCCTGCGCCTCGACCTCCGCGGGGCCGACCGCAGCGGCGCCGACGTCTACCACGCCGCCCTCACCGCCGACCTCGAGGCCGCGCTCGCCAGCCCGGCCCTCGCCGACTATCGCAGACTCTACCTGCTCGGCTTCTCGCTCGGCGGTCACGTGAGCCTGTGCCACGCGACCGCACCGACGGACCCACGCCTGCGCGCGGTGGCCTCCGTGTGCTCCCCGCTCGACCTCACGGCCTCGGGCCTGGCGATCGACCACCCGCGCGCCGTGGTGTATCGCGGCCACGTCCTCCAAGGTCTCAAGGAAATCTATGCGGCGACCGCCCGTCACCGCCCGGTCCCGACGCCGCTGGCGAGCGTGCTCCGCGTGACGACGATCCGCGCCTGGGACCGCCTCGTCGTCGTGCCGCGCTTCGGCTTCGTCAGCGTCGACGACTACTACCATCGCACGAGCGTCGGCCCGCGCCTGGCCTGCGCGCAGGTCCCCACGCTCGTGCTCTCGGCCCGCGCCGACCCGATGATCCCCGCGGCCACGATCGCACCATACGTGCAACACCTGCCCGCCCTCGTCACCCATCGATGGATCGATCGCGGCGGCCACGTCGGCTTCCCCGCGGACCTGCGCCTCGGCCTCGAAGATACGACCGAGGCCGGCACGCCCGCGGGCCCGGGACTCGCCGCGCAGGCGCTCGCCTGGCTCCGCCGCCAGAGTTGACGCGACCCCACGCACACATAACTGGTCTATCCTCGCAGCCGTGACCGCGAGCGCGAGTGCCACCCCACTGGCGGAGCCGGTGTCCGCCCAGTGCCCCGCGTGCAGCCTGCACGCGCTGGTCCCCGTGCACCTCGAGCAGACCGCCAGGCACCGCTGGCGCCAGCGCGAGACGCCGACCGAGACCGGCATGACCCTCGACACCTGCCCGGTGTGCTTCGGCGTGTGGCTCGACGCCGGCGAGATGGACATGCTCGGTGACGCCGAGATCGACCCGGCATTT
>JAYUXQ010000896.1:0-8482 GCA_043752905.1 Nannocystis sp.
GGAGCCCATCGCGGGTGCCCTGGAGCCGCAGAGCAGCCACGAGCGGCTCCAGGACCCTCCGCAGTCCGGCGCATATGGCGCGCAGAGCCAACGCGCCCCAGGTTTCGGGCATGTCAGCCACGCATTTGACCGTCCGCGAGTTCATGACCCCCGATCCCGTGACCATCGACGGCGGCCTGTCCGTCGCCGACGCGCGCACTCGCATGTTCCAGATCAACGCGCGGCACCTGCCGGTGTATGTCGGCGGTCACCTCGTCGGGATCCTCAGCGACCGCGACCTCGCCCGCATCTCATCGGTCGACGGCTTCGAGTCCGCCACCTCGACCGCCGAGCAGGCCTGCACCGCGAGCCCCTACGTCGTCGGGCCCACCACCTCGCTCGCCGAGGTCGCCCAGGTACTCGCCGATCAGAAGTTCGGCGCGGCCCTCGTGATGGAAGGCGGCCATCTGCTCGGCATGTTCACCGTCATTGACGCCCTGCGCGCGCTCGTCTCCGTGCTTACACCGGCCGGCACGAGCCTCGATCTCGACGAGAGCCCCGCGGGCGCCGACCTCAACGAGTCCGGCGCGCGTACGCCCGACGCCCGCCGCGACGCCCTGATCCACAACCAGAATCGCCGCGACAACACCACGAACCCGGGCCAGGGCGTGCGCGTCGGCATCGACTCGGGCACCCAGGGCGGCGAGATCCGCAGCGACGTCGGCCGGCGTGCCGAGCTGCGTCGCGCCGCCACCACCGTCCTCGGGCGCAACCCGGACGACGACAAGAGCGGCTCCTGATCCCCGGCGCCGCAGCATCGCGCCCGCATGCATGAGCCCCGCGCGCGAGCGCCGGGCGTATGCTGCGAGCGCGTGCCCCGACCGCTCCTCCTGCTCGCCCTCCTGCTCGCCTGCACCCCCGAGGCCAGCAATGAGACCGGTGCCCCCGACACGAGCACCGGACCCGCGAGCACGACCGAGACGCCGACCTCGAGCACCACGAGCCCCACGAGCCTCACGAGCACGGTTGACCCCGGCGACACGAGCACCGGCGGGGCGGTCTGTGGTGACGGCGTGCTCGACCCCGGCATGCTGTGCTTTGACGCGCGGCGCAGCTTCGAGGCCGGCATGACCCCGGTGGCGCTCGCGGTCGCCGACCTCGACCTCGACGGTCTGCTCGACCTCGTCGTCGTCGACATCGGCGGCAAGCGGGTGCATCGCCTGCGCGGCGTGGGCGGGGCCGAGTTCACGGCGATGGAGCCCTTGCCGTCGTTCTTCCAGCCGCGCGGGATCGTCGTCGCCGACCTCGACATGGACGCGCGGCCCGACCTCGCCGTCGCCGACCTCGGGCTCGATCTGCTGGCGATCTATCTCGCAACCGGCCGCCCCGGCGAGTTCGCGGATCCGGTGCCCGCCAAGGCCGGCACATGGCCGCGGGCGCTGGTCGCCGCCGACCTCGACGGCGACGGCCGCACCGACCTCGTCGCCGCCAACGAGGGCTCCCACGACCTCGGCGTCTCGCTCGCCGACGGTCCCGGCAGCTTCGCCCCCGTCGTGTTTCATCCCGTCGGCCTCGCGCCTTACGACCTCGCCATCGCCGACTTCGACGGCGACGGCGCCCATGACCTCGCGTCCGCCGACAAGGACTCCGGGACCGTCAGCGTGCTGCTCGGCGACGGCGCCGGCGGCTTCGGCGAGGCCGTGTCGTACCCGGTCACGATGGAGCCGCGCACGATCTCCGTCGGCGACCTCGACGGCGACGGCCGGCTCGACATCCTCATCGCCAGCTACACCTACCCGAACCTCAACGTGCTGCTCGGTCAGGGCGACGGCAGCTTCGCCGAGAAGCCGGGCCACGTGCCGACCAGCGTCGGCATGTACGCGGTCGTCGCCGTCGACCTCGACCACGACGGCGCCCTCGACATCGTCGGTGTCGACCACGACGAGCGCGAGGTCGTCGTCATCCGCGACATCGGCCCCGACAAGTTGCCGACCTTTAATCGCTTCCCCGTCGGCCTCGACCCCGTCGACCTGCTCGTCGTCGACCTCGACGGCGACGGCGCGCGCGACCTCGTCACCGCGGACGCGAGCTCGGGCGCCATCACGGTCCTGCGCGCCGACCCCTGAGCAGCCGACAGCGGGCCGGCGGCAGAGTTCCCTGTATATCGACAATTTGCCCGGGAGACCGCGAATTCACGGTCGGTTCGGCAAATGTCCAACCATGACGGAACTCTCGCGAGGCTCGCATGTCTGGAGCCGACGCCATGCCCAAGCACTCGCGCCCCGCTCCTCGCCTCATTCGCAATCCTGTCGCCCGTCTGTGCTACTGGCTCCCGGCCGCGAGCGTGCTCGTCGGCGCGCTGGTCGGCTGTGGACCCTCGCCGGACCCCTATCTCATCGACCGCGAGGCGGCGATCGCCGATAACCGCTTCCTGCGGGCGATCCATACCCCGGATCCGGTCGAGGAGGAGGCGCCGCCCGAGGATCAGGAGAACACTGACCAGGAGGCCGGCGGCACGGGCCAGCGGCACCACGGCGAGGAGGGCAAGATGGGCCGGCCCACCTCGAGGTCGAAGTCCGGCCTCTACGCGATGAAGGGCCCGCGCGACGCGATCCCGCAGATGGCCCGCAGCTTCGACGGCTCGGCGTGCTTCGGCTGTGAGACGAGCGGCGAGAAGTATGGCCATCCCGCGGACAATCAGTGGGCGCAGGTCGTCGCCGAGCCGCTGTCGACCTTCTCGATCGACGTCGACACCGCCAGCTACAGCAACGTGCGCCGCTACCTGCAAGGCGGCTCGCTGCCGCCGCCGGACGCGGTGCGCACCGAGGAGCTGATCAACTACTTCGACTACGACTACGCGCAGCCGAGCGACGGCCGCCCGCTCGCGGTCCACGCCGAGGTCGCCCCGTGCCCGTGGAACAGCACGCACAAGCTCGTGCACATTGGCATGCAGGGCAAGATCGTGCCGGCCGCCGAGATCGGGCCGCGCAACCTCGTGTTCCTGGTCGACGTCTCGGGCTCGATGGGCGCGCCCGACAAGCTCCCGCTGCTGCGCGCCGGTCTACGCCTGCTCGTCGAGGACATGGACGCGAGCGACCGCATCTCGATGGTCGCCTACGCCGGCGCCTCGGGCCTGGTGCTCCCGCCGACCTCCGGCGCCGACAAGAATACGATCCTGCGCGCGATCGACAACCTCGAGTCCGGCGGCTCGACCAACGGCGGGGCCGGCATCGCGCTGGCCTACGCCCAGGCCCGCAAGCACCTGATCGCCGGCGGGGTCAACCGCGTCATCCTCGCCTCCGACGGCGACTTCAACGTCGGCGTCACTGACCACGACGAGCTCGTGCGGTTGGTTGAGAAGCAGCGCGAGAGCGGCGTGTTCCTCAGCGTGCTCGGCTTCGGCAGCGACAACCTCAACGACCACACGATGGAGCAGCTCGCCGACCAGGGCAACGGCAACTACGCGTACATCGACTCCGAGCGCGAGGCCAGGAAGGTGCTCGTCGACGAGGCCGCCGGCACGCTCGTGGCGATCGCCAAGGATGTGAAGATGCAGGTCGAGTGGAACCCCAACGCGGTCGCCGCCTATCGCCTGATCGGCTACGAGAACCGCATGCTCGCCGCGCAGGACTTCGCCGATGACCGCAAGGACGCCGGGGAGCTCGGTGCCGGCCACAGCGTCACCGGCATCTACGAGGTCGTCCCCGCCGGCACGCCGACCCCCGGTGGCAAGGTCGCGCCCCTCAAGTACCAGCACGCGCCCACCGGGTCCGCCGCCGAGCTGTTCACGGTCAAGCTGCGCTACAAGCAGCCCGAGGGCGCCAGCAGCGTCGAGTTCGCGCTCGCCGTCGCCAACGAGACCAGCAACCGCGAGACCTCCGACAACTTTCGCATGGCCGCCGCCGTCGCCGCCTTCGGCCAGCGCCTGCGCGACCCGAACAGCAAGGACGGCCTCACCTTCGCCGCGATCTACGAGCTCGCCGCCAGCGTCGAGCTCGCCGACCCGCACGGCCACCGCAAGGAGTTCCTCCAGCTGGTGCGCAGCGCCGGTGAGCTCGCCGGCCCTGTGAAGGAACGGGTCGCCGCGCTCGTGGACGACGAGCTCGGTTGATGCTCGCCCCCGGTCGTCTCAGGCCGCACTGCCAGCGAAGCGCTCGACCTCGGCGATGAGCGCCTGCTTGCGGTCCCGGCCGAGGAAGGACGCCTTGAAGCTGTTCTTGGCCAGCACCACGATCTCCTCGCGCGTCAGGCCGAGCGCGGCCGTGGCCGCGAGGAAGTTGTCGCCGATGTAGCCGCCGAAGTACGCGGGGTCGTCGCTGTTGAGCGTGATCATCAGGCCGCGGTCCATCATCTTCTTGAGGTTGTGCTCGCCCATATCCTTGAACACGCGCAGCTTGATGTTCGACAGCGGGCACACCGTCAGCGGGATCTGTTCGCGGACCAGGCGCTCGACCAGCGCCTCGTCCTCCATGCAGCGCACGCCGTGGTCGATCCGCCGCGCGCCGAGCAGGTCGAGCGCCTCGACGATGTACGACGCCGGGCCCTCCTCGCCCGCGTGCGCGACGACCGGGAACAGGGCCTCGCGCGCCTCGTCGAACACCGCCTTGAACTTGCTCGGGGGGTTGCCCGCCTCGGAGCTGTCGAGCCCGACGCCGCCGATCCACGGACGAAACGGCACCGCGCTGTGCAGCGTCTCCAGGGCCGCGGACGGGCTCAGGTGGCGCAGGAAGCACATGATCAGCTTGGAGCTGATGCCGAGGCGGCTCTCGGCGTCGACGCAGGCGCCGTGGATGCCGGTGATCACCGTCTCGAACGGGACATCGCGGCGCGTGTGCGTCTGCGGGTCGAAGAACAGCTCGACGTGGCGCACATTGTCCTGTGCGGCCCGCTGAAAGTAAGCAAAGGTCAGATCGTAGTAGTCCTGGACGTGCTGCAGCACGTCGGTGCCGCGGTAGTAGATGTCGAGGAACGACTGGAGGTTGTGGAAGTCGTAGGCCTGACGGATGTCGTCCACGTTGTCCCACGGCAATGCGATGCCGTTACGCCGCGCGAGCGAGAACATCAGCTCGGGCTCGAGCGCGCCTTCGATGTGCAGGTGCAACTCCGCTTTCGGAATGCCGCGAATGAATGCCTCGAGGGACGGATCGTGGGTCATCGTGTGCTTCAACCTCCAGCCCGGACAGGCCCCTGCCAGCGTCGCCCCACTGCCACCGGGGACGCAAGCCCGGAGCGCCGATACCGCGAAGCGACGCCTGGACGCGCACTCACGCGGCACCGGGACCCGGCCGGCTTGAAAACGCCCCCCGTCGCGGACGTCGACCTCGGGCGCCGCGCCGGCCTGCACTCCCGTCTCTCGGGCGCAGGCCGCCGCGGTCGCGACCGCCGTGAAGCGCAGCAGGAACTCGAGCTTCGCCCCCGTCGGCCGCGCCAGCAAGAGCGCGAACCAGGGGACGGTCACGGTGAGGTCGCGCTGTCAGACCTCGCGGGCCTCGCGGCCCTCGCTCTCGCAGACGACCTGCAGGCGGATGCTGGCGACCGTGCCACCGCCGGCACGCGGGCCGAGCTCGATCGACCCGCCGTGTTGATCGACGAGGCGCTTGACGATCGACAGCCCGAGCCCGGTGCCGCGCTCCTTGGTGCTGACGAACGGACGGAACATCTGGCTGGCGATGCTCGCGTCGATGCCGGGGCCGCGGTCGGCGACGTGGATCACCACGCAGTCGCCGTCCCGCTCGGCCGACAATTCGATCTCGCCGGTGCTCGCCTCGCGCATCGCGTCGATCGCGTTGACGACCAGGTTGACCAGCACCTGCGTCAACTTCGGCGGATCGCCGAGCACCCGCGGCAGGTCCGGCGACGCGTGCACCTGCAAGGTCACCCCGGCCGCCTCGGCGACCGGTCGCTGCATCGCGGCGACATCGTGACACAGATGCGAGACGTCGACGGGCCGCTGCGCGAGGGTCCGCGGGCGCGCGAGCCCGAGGAACTCCTCGAGCAGCCGCGACAGCCGCTGGATCTCCGTCTGGACCAACCGCGCACATTGGCCGATGCGATCGCGCTGGCTGACATCACCGACGCGCGAGCCGATCCGGACCAGGAGCTCCAGCTGCAACAGCGCCGCGTTGAGCGGGTTGCGGATCTCGTGGGCCAGGCCGGCGGTCAGGGTCGCCAGCGACGCCATCGCCTCGGCGTCCGCGGCCCGCTTCTCGAGCTCGAGGCGGTCGGTGACGTCGTTGCCGACGAGCAGCAGCAACTCCATGCTGTCGCCCTCGGGCGTGAACGACGCGACGCTCCAGCGGACCTCGCGGTGCCGGCCGTCGACGGTCGTGATCGGCCAGTCGCGGTCCGCGAGCCGGCGCTCGCGCCAGGCCGCGGCGAGCAGCTCCCGGCACTCCGCGCGCCGCTCGGGGATCACCACCTGCTCGACGAAGTCGCGGCCGAGCGCCTCCTCCTGGGCCCATCCCGTGGCCGCCACCGCGCAGCGGTTCCACATCCGGATCTCGCCGCCGACATCGACGCCGACGATCAGCGAATCCACCGACTCGACGACGCCGCGATACAGCCGCTCCGAGACCTCGAGCTCGACCGCCAGACGCGCCCGCTCGCGTCGCAGCTGGGCCTGCGCCTGCGCGCGCATGCCCAGCGCGAGCAGGTCCTCCGGGGCGAAGGGCTTTTGTACGTACGCGAACACGCCCTCGCGCACCGCCGCGATCGCCGTCGCCAGCGACGCGTCGCCGGTCATCAAGATCACCTCCGCGTCGGGCATCCGCGGGCGCAGCCGCGGCAGCAGCTCGACGCCGGTGAGGTCCGGCAGGCGCACGTCGACGATCGCCAGGTCGATGTCCGGGTCCGCGGCCGCCAGCGCCTCGGCCCCGGTCGCGCAGCGTACCGCCTCGACGTCGCGGTCCGCGAACAGCTCCGCGATGTTCTCGGCGAGCGCGACGTTGTCCTCGACGATGAGCACGCGGCCGCTCACGGGACCCTCCCTGCCTGCCGCGGCAGCATCGCCAGCAGCCTCTCGATCGCCAGCGGCTTGGCCAGCACGGCGCGGATCACCCCGAGGTGTGAGGCGTCCGTGAGGATCTGATCGGAGGTATACGCCGTCATCAGTAAAAACGTCGCGCCCGGCGCCCGGACCACCAACCGCCGGACCAGCTCGACGCCGTTCATGCCGGGCAAGCGGATGTCGGTCAGCACGAACTCGGGGCACAGCATCTCCGCGGCCCCGAGCGCCTCCTCCGCGCTAAACGCCGTGCGGACCCTACAGCCCTCTTCGGCGAGGATCTCGGCCAGGTTCTCCGCGAGCGGGCGGTTGTCGTCGACGACGAGGACCTCGAGGCTCACGGCGCGACCTCCCACGCGAGCGGCACGCGGACCACGAACGCCGCGCCACCCCCCTCGCGGTTGCTGGCGACGATCGATCCATTGTGCTTCTCGACGACGCGCCGACACAGCGCGAGGCCGAGGCCGGTGCCGCTCGAGCGGGTGGTGAACAGCGGCTCGAACAGGCGCGCCTGGACATCGGGCGTGATACCCGGCCCGCTGTCCTCGACCGTCAACACGACGCTCTGCTCGTCGGCCCCGAGCCGCACCTCGATCTTGCCGGTGCCCTCGAGCACCTGGGTCGCGTTTAGCACGAGGTTGATGACGAGCTGGCGAAACTGGCCCGGGTCGACCGCGACGCTCGGGATCTTCGGCTCGATGTGTAGGCCGAGCCCGATCGCCGCGGGCCGCGGGACCGACAGCGCCGCCTCCGAGACGACCGTGGCGATGTCCGTCGCGATGCGCTCGGCCGGGCGGTCGCGGGCCAGCTCGAGCAGGTCCGAGATGATCGTGTTGCACAGCACGATCTGCTCGTCGAGGCGGTACAGGTGCTTGACCGTGCGCTCGTCGCTCGGCACCCGCCGCGTCAGCATGTGCACCGACGTCTTCATCACCGCCAGCGGGTTGCGCAGCTCGTGCCCGATCGACGCGGCGACCTGCCCGATCGTCGCCAGGCGCTCGGCCTCCTTGACGCGGGAGATGTAGGCCTCGCGGTAGGTCTCGAGCATGATCGCCAGCTCGATGTCACAGATGCGGTCGATCGCCCGGTGCCCGCTGCGCGCCTGATCGGCCGGCCACTCTCTGCTGTCGTACAGCGCCGAGTGTAGCTCGGACCGCACGATGTTCATGCCGGAGAACATGTAGCGCTGGTCGAGCCCGATCCGCACGTGCGTGCGCCCGATCCGGGCCCGCCGCGCGAGATAGGCGTCGTCGTACACCCCGCCGACCAGACCCTCGAGCCAGCCGTGCAGCAGCGTCTTTTGCCGCTCGATCTGCTCCGCCCCGCCCGTGAACACCGCGGCCGCCGCCGGCGTGCGGTCGATCGCCTCATAGAACCGATCGACGACCCGCGGGAAGTGCGGCCGCAACACCGGGCCCATCGCATACATCTGCGCCGCGTCCTCCGGCGTAAATTCGATGTAGCGCATGAGTTCATCGAGCAGGCGCTGCGACGGCATGG
>JAYUXQ010000897.1:0-21045 GCA_043752905.1 Nannocystis sp.
ATCCGCGTCGCGCCGCGGACATCGACCGCCGGCACCTCGCCCGTCCACTGCGTCGCACCGCCGACATCGATCGCGCCCGCCTCACCCGCGGTACGCGACGCACCTCCGGCTCGCGTCGCCGCGCCGACATCGATCGCCGCCCCGGCGATCGGCCCGACCAGCGTCGAGTCCGCGCTCCATGACGCCGCGCGGTCGGTCGTCGGCGGGTCGATCGGTGCCGGCAGCGGCTGGGTCGGCGCGGCGCGGTCGACCTCGGCGCTGCGGGCCGCGACCGTGGCCCAGGTCAGGCGCCCGGGCGCCTCGGGCCCGGGCAGCCGCGCCAGGGCCCACGCGGCATCCGCGGCGCAGGCGAAGCGGTCGCGGGTCTGCTTGGCCAGCAACCGTCGCAGCCAGCCCTCGAACGCCGCGGGCACCGCGAAGCACGGGATGAACCGCCCGGGGGTCTCGTGCAGGTGCATGCCGGCGAGGCGCACCAGGCTCCCGGCCATGAACGGCGGGGCCCCGCAGCACATCTCCCACAGCATACAGCCGAGCGCGTACAGGTCGGTCCACGGCCCGAAGTCTCGCCACAGCCCCAGCAGCTGCTCCGGTGCCATGTACGCCGGCGTGCCCGCGCTGCGCGGCGTATCGTCGCCGAGCAGCGAGTCGCCGGGCGCGAGCACGTGGGCGACCCCGAAGTCGGTCAGCTTGATCGCCACGTCGACCGTCCCCGACAGCAACACGTTGCCCGGCTTGAGATCGCAGTGGACGACCCCCCGCGCGTGCGCATGTGCGAGGGCCTCCAGGATCTCGCGCAGCAATACCCGCACCAGCGGCCAGTCGAGCGCACCGAGCAGGCCCTCGAGGCTGCCGCGCGGCATGTACTCCATCACCAGGTATGGGCTGTCGGCCGCGATCCTGTCGCCGGATGCGCGGGCCGCCGCCGCGCCGACCACCCCCTGATCGTGGACCGTGACGATCCCCGGGTGCACGAGCCCGGCGATCGCCCGGACCTCGCGCGCGAACGCCTGGCGGTAGCTCGGCTGGCGGGCCCAGTGCGGCCCGATCACCTTGATCGCCACCGGCGTCTGCTCCTCGCTATGCACCGCGCGCCAGACCTCGCCCATGCCGCCGGCGCCGATCGGTCGCTCGAGCACGAAGGGCCCGAGCTGCGCGCGACCGATCGCCGGCTGCCCGGACTCGTGAACTGCTGGATCGGCCTGCATGGCGGCGCCCCGACCCTACAACGAAACGCGCCCGCGACTCCACCTCGCCGGGTGGATCGTACTCACGGATTGGTGCAGTTCACGTCGACGATCACGTTCCCGACCCCGTGGTTGGCGAAGATGCTGGTGCCCTGGTACCACACGTTGATGTTGACCCCGTACTCGGGCAGGGGCCCGAGGTTGGTGCCGAAGCCGAGCGGGCACGAGAACCCGAAGGTGTCGAGCGCCGTCGTCACCTGGAAGCTCATCGCGATGCTGTTCGGGTTGCCGACCTTGAGCTTACAAAAGACGTCCGCGTCCGCCTGGTCGCAGCCCTGCGCGCCGGCCCAGGTGCAGCTGCCGTTGCAGTATAGCTGCGGCACCTGCGAGAAAGTCGTAGGTGCACGTGCTCGCGTTGCAGCCGACCCCGGTGAACGGCGGCGGCAGGCCCGGGTCGCAGCGCTCGCCCTGGTTGACCTGGCCGTTGCCGCAGGTCATCAGCTCGAGCTTGCAGGTCGCGCTACAGCCGTCGCCCGGCGTCAGGTTGCCGTCGTCGCACTGCTCGACGCCGGCCTGCACCAGCTTGTCGCCGCACACCGCCGTCTTGCACATCAGCGTGCACGCGCCGGTGTTGCTGTTCATCGCCCCCTGGTCGCACTGCTCGCCCAGGCTCGCCTGCACGACGGCGTCGCCGCACACGTTCTTCTTGCACATCGCGTTGCACGCCTTGCCGGGACCATTGTCGGGCCCGGCGTCGCACTGCTCCTTGTCGGCGAACACGAAGCCGTCGCCGCAGACCGCCGCCGTGCACGCGCTGGTGCACGCATCGGTGTCGACCTTGTTGCCGTCGTCGCAGGTCTCGCCGGGCCCGGGCGCCCCGTCGCCGCAGCTCGCCAGCGAACAGGTGTTGCTGCACCCGTCGTCGTCGATCTGGTTACCGTCGTCGCAGCCCTCGCCGGGTCCGAGCAGGCCGTCGCCGCAGACGTTGCTCGTGCAGTCGGCCTTGCACGCGTTCATGTCGTCGTTGTCTGCCCCGTTGTCGCACACCTCGGCGGGCCCGGCGTCGCCGTCCCCGCAGGTGTTCGCCGTGCAATCGGCCTTGCATGCCATCCCGGGGCCGTTGCCCGCGCCGTCGTCGCAGCCCTCGCCGTCGTCGATCGTGGCGTCGCCGCACACCGGCGCCGCGCCACTCGACCCGGACGACCCGGCCGACACCTCGCCGGACGATCCATCCGGCACGCTATCACTGCCGGCCCGACAGCCTCGCCGTGATCACCCGCGGGCGGATCGGCAGGATCTCGACCTGGAAGCCTCGCGGTGCCAGCGCAGTGGTCACGATCCCCCCATGATCCTCCGCATTGACGGGCCACCCAGGATTCCAACCTGTTCATCGTTTTGAGGGATGCCCGGGGCGGGATTCGAACCCGCATGCTTGCGCAAGGGATTTTAAGTCCCCCGTGTCTACCATTCCACCACCCGGGCCCAGTTTACTGGCTGCAACTTAGGACAGGCTCGAAGCTTCCGACAACAACACTGTCACACCGAACTCTGCTCACCTGGACGTCCGAGCACGTGCGCAAACTATCAGTCATGGCTCATGGTTCGCGTCCGCTCCACACCTGTGCTGCGCGGGATCGCGTGCTAAGCCCCGACCCCGACCATGGACGCCGTCACTCGCCCGGACCTCCCCGCCCCCTCCGTCGCGCCCGCTGCTGCGGTCCCTGTCGTGAGCACCGCTGCCGTGATGGCGGCGACCAAGGAGCCCGTGCGGGAGTCGGACTTCATCGAGATCCGCGGCGCCCACGAGCATAACCTCCGCATCGACGAGCTCAAGCTGCCCAAGCGCAAGCTCGTGGTCTTCACGGGCGTCAGCGGCTCGGGCAAGTCGAGCCTCGCCTTCGACACGCTCTACGCCGAGGGCCAGCGCCGCTACATCGAGAGCCTCTCCGCCTACGCGCGTCAGTTCCTCGGCCAGCTCGAGCGGCCCAAGGTCGAGCACCTGCGCGGCCTCTCGCCGACGATCGCGATCGAACAGAAGAGCGCCTCCAATAACCCGCGGTCGACCGTCGGCACGATCACCGAGATCTACGACTACCTGCGCGTGCTCTACGCTCGCGTCGGCGTCCAGCACTGCACCGAGTGCAGCAAGCCCGTGCGATCGTCCTCGCCGGACCAGATCGTCGAGGAGCTGTTGCACGAGGCGAAGGACGCCCGCGTCGTGCTGCTCGCCCCGGTCGTCACCCACCGCAAGGGCGAATACAAGGACCTCTTCGAGGAGCTGCGCGGCCGCGGCTTCGCTCGCGTCGAGGTCGACGGCGAGATCCACCCGCTCGACACCCCCCCCAAGCTCGACAAGAAGCTCAAGCACAACATCGCCGTCGTCGTCGACCGCATCGTCGCCCGCGTCGCCGACCGCCGCAGGATCACCGAGTCCGTCGAGCTCGCCCTGCGCGAGGGTCACGGAGAGGTCCGCGCCGAGTCTGCCGACACGACCGGCCCCGGCGCGGGCTTCAAGCGCGTGTTTAGCGAGGCCCGGTCCTGCTGCGGCAAGAGCTTCCCCGAGCTCAACCCGCAGAGCTTCTCGTTCAACAGCCCGCTCGGCATGTGCCCGACCTGCAACGGCCTCGGCACCCGCATGGAGGCCGCCGAGGACCTCGTCGTCCCCGACGCCAGCCTCAGCATCCGCGGCGGCGCGATCGCCCCCTGGGCCTCCGCCATGGACCGCGGCGAGGGCTGGACCTTCCGCATCGTCGAGGCGCTCGCCAAGTCCTGCCAGGTCGACCTCGACACCCCGTGGATCAAGCTGCTCAAGAAGAAGCGCACCCTCATACTCCACGGCGCCGAGGCCGGCACCAAGCGCATCGCCGTCGAGTGGGGCACCGAGGGCGGCAACAGCCACGGCACCTTTGGCATGCGCTACGAGGGCGTGCTCCCCAACCTCATGCGCCGCTTCCGTGAGACCGACTCCGACGCGGCCCGCGAGTTCCTGCGCAAGTTCATGCGCGAGGCCAACTGCGACAGCTGCGGCGGCAGGCGCCTGCGCAACGAGTCGCTGTTCGTCCGCGTCGGCAAGACCGGCTCCAAAAGCGCGGTCAACATCGCGGAGTCGACCGCGATGACCGTACGTCAGGCCGCCGACCACTTCGCCCGCCTCGGCCTCGTCGGCGCCCAGCAGACGATCGCCGAGGGCGCCCTGCGCGAGATCGGCAGCCGCCTCAGTTTTCTCCTCAACGTCGGCCTCGACTACCTCACCCTCGACCGCAGCGGCCCGACGCTGTCCGGCGGCGAGGCCCAGCGCATCCGCCTCGCCAGCCAGCTCGGCTCGGAGCTCAGCGGCGTGATGTACGTGCTCGACGAGCCGAGCATTGGCCTCCACCAGCGCGACAATCAACGCCTGATCCGCACGCTCCAGCACCTGCGCGACCTCGGCAACAGCGTCGTCGTCGTCGAGCACGACGAGGACACGATCCGCGCCGCCGACCACCTCGTCGACTTCGGCCCCGGTGCCGGTCACCTCGGCGGCGAGGTCGTGTTTAGCGGCCTGCCAGGGGACATCGAGGCCTGCGAGAGGAGCCTGACCGGCGCGTACCTCTCGGGTCGCAAGAAGATCGACGTGCCCCCCACGCGACGCAAGCCGCGTGGCGCCATCACGGTCCGCGGCGCCAGCGAACACAACCTGCAAAACGTCGACGTCGCGTTCCCTCTGGGCGTGCTCGTCGCCGTCACCGGGGTCAGCGGGGCCGGCAAGTCGTCCCTCGTCAACGGCATCCTGCTGCCGAGCCTCTCGCAGAAGCTCCATGGCAGCCTCGAGCGCGTCGGTCAACACAAGTCGATCGACGGCCTCGGCGCGCTCGACAAGGTGATCGCCATCGATCAGCGTCCGATCGGCCGCACGCCGCGATCCAACCCTGGCACCTACACCAAGTCCTTTGACCAGATCCGCGAGCTCTTCGCCCAGCTCCCCGACAGCCGCGCCCGCGGCTGGAAGGCCGGGCGCTTCAGCTTCAACGTCAAGGGCGGCCGCTGCGAGGCCTGCCAGGGCGACGGCGTCATCAAGGTCGAAATGCACTTCCTCAGCGACGTCTACGTCCCCTGCGAGGTCTGCAACGGTAAACGCTACAACGCCCAGACCCTCGGCGTCACCTACAAGAGCCGCAACATCGCCGAGGTCCTCGACCTCAACGTCGACGACTGCCTCGAGGTCTTCGCCAACGTCCCCCCGCTCAAGCGCATCCTCCAAACCCTCGTCGATGTCGGCCTCGGCTACATGAAGATCGGCCAGACGGCGCCCACCATGTCCGGCGGTGAGGCCCAGCGCGTCAAGCTGTCCCGCGAGCTGTGCAAGGTCCAGACCGGCAACACCCTGTATGTCCTGGATGAGCCGACCACCGGCCTCCACTTCGAGGACATCCACCGATTATTGCTGGTCCTGCAACGACTGGTCGATGCAGGGAACACGGTGCTGGTCATCGAACACAACCTCGATGTCGTGAAGTGCGCCGACTGGATCATCGATCTCGGACCCGAGGGCGGCAGCAACGGCGGACGCGTCATCGCCGAGGGGACGCCCGAGCAGGTCGCCAAGATCAAGGGCTCGTTCACCGGCGAGTTCCTGAAGCCCCTGCTCGCGCGGTGAGCCGGGCGCCCGGGAGGACCGGCAACCGGCAACCGGCAACCGGCAATGGTCCATGGCGAGCGTGCGCGTCGGGGTGTTATGTTCGCGGGGCTTGAAAGAGATCGTCATCATCGGTGCCGGACGAATCGGTGGGGCCCTCGCCGCGGCCTCGCCCTTGCCCTGCACGCTGGTGACTCGCGACTCTTTCTATCATGTCGATGGTGCCGGTCATGTCGATGGCGCCGGTCATGTCGATGGTACCGCCCATGTCTGGGAGAGGCTGCGGGGGCCGCCTGGGGACCCCTTGCTGGTGTGCGTGCGCAACGATGATCTCGCGGCGGTGGTCGAGCGTGTGCCGGTGATGCGCCACAGCGACCTCGTGTTCGTGCAAAACGGGATGATCGACGGCTGGCTCGCGGCACATGGCCTCGCGGACAGCACGCGCGGGGTCCTGTTCTTCGCGGTCGCGAAGCGCGGCGGGCCGATCGAGCCGGGAGGCGTCAGCCCGTTCACCGGCCCGCACGCGCCCGCGCTGGCGGATTGGCTGCTCAGCTTCGGGGTCCCGGCGGAGGCGGTCGACCGCCGCCAGTTCGCGGCCGTCATGCTGGAAAAATTGATCTGGAACGCCGCCTTCGGCCTGCTCTGCGAGCGCTACTCGGTGACCGTCGGCGAGGTGCTCGAGCGTCACGCGCAGGAGCTGACCCGCGTCACCGCCGAGCTCAACGCGGTCGGACGCGCCGCGCTCGGCGTCACCCTCGAGGACCCGCCCCTGCTCGCCCGCCTGCGCGACTTCGCGGCCCGCATCCCCGACAACCGCGCCGGCGTGAAGGAGTGGGCGTGGCGCGGCGGATGGTTCGTCGCCGCCGCCCACGAACACGGACTGACGCTGTCGACCCACGACCGCCTGCTCGCCGGACTGCCGCGGCGACCGACCGGCTAACGCCCGCCGGGTCATCAGGACGCGCGCCGGCTCGCGGTCTCGAGCCACTGGTTCGCGGTGCTGGTCTGGAGGTCGGTGCTCGACAGCGCGCTGTGGACGACGCGCTGTCCGTCCCGGATCAGGGTCGGCATACAGCCCGCATCCTGCTGCGATTGTCGCCGTCCTGTCGCGGGCGTATCGTGCCTCATGGCCATCCGCATCATCCCCGGAGCCGTCGGTCCGACCAGCCTCCGCGCGCTCGTCCTCACGGACCAGAGCACGCTGCCCACGCTGACGCTCGTCGATGTCCGCGGCGGCCCCGTCCCCGCGCTGACGGTCAAGCAACACGGCTCCGGCGACGAGCGCTTCGATCAGCACGTGACCGGGGCCGGCGTCCGCATGTACCTCGCCACGGCCGAGGGCCTGCGGCCCGGCGCCGACTATCAAGTCGGCGCGACCCACTTTCGCACGCTGCCGGCCAGGCTGCCCGCGGACGGCTTTCGCCTCGCGCTCGCGTCCTGCTACTCCGACGACTTCAAGCGCGCCGACGACTACCTCAAGGTGCTCCAGGGCTCGACCAGCTTCGGCCAGCTCCAGGCCAAGCTGCTGGTCGGCGATAATCTCTACGTCGATGTCGGATCGATCGGCGCGCAGTCGCGGAGCCCGTTCGAGGAGACCGCCGAGCGCTACCTGCGGCACTTCTGGCGCAGCGACTACGCCGACGTGCTCTCGTACCTGCCGACCTTCACGATGTGGGACGACCACGAGTTCTGGAACAACTTCCCCGAGGCCCAGTTCTGGCTGCCGCGCAGCATGCACAGCCGCCACGACGAGTTCCGCGACGCCGCGCTCGCCGGCATCAAGGCGTTCCAGGCCGTGCTCAACCCGCCGCCGGTGGCTCGCCACGGCCTCTCGTATCGCTTCGACATCCCGCCGCTGTCGGTGTTCGTGCTCGACTTGCGGGCCGGTCGCAGCCGCCACGAGGTCCCCGACCCGATCATGTGTACCGAGGCCGAGCTCGCCGCCTTCGAGCGCTGGGCCGCCGGACTCAAGGGCCCCGGAGCGCTGGTGGTCGGCCAGCCGCTGTGGCAGGGCGCGGGTGACTGGCAGGACTGGAACCCGCCGGCCTTCGCGGCCCAGTACGCCCGGATCTGGAGGGCCCTCGCCGACGCCCCCTTCGACATCGCCGTGCTCTCGGGCGACGTCCACCACAGCCGCCTGGTCGAGATCGACGTCGGCGGTGACCGCCGCGTATGGGAGCTGATCAGCTCGCCCGCGTGTCACATCCCGACCGTCGAGTCGATCGCCGCGAAGGCCTTCGACATGCAGGACCACGGCGGCGTCGGCTTCCCCCTGGAGATCCCCGGCGCCGGCGGGGCCCGCCTCGCCGCCTATCACATGGGGACCGGGATCCCGAACACGATCGCGCTGCTCAAGCTCACCCCGGCCGAGGACGACGGCGTCGCCTTCTCCGGCAGCTTCGTCGATCTCGTCAGGAAGACCGTCGCACCGTGGAGCGCTCCGCCGGATCGCAGCCCGATCGCCGCGGGTGATCACGCATGGTGTAAGCGCGAGCCGATGTTCGTCCTGCGCCGTCGGGCGGGCTGATGCCGCGCGCGCGGTCGCGCGGGCCCGTGGTATAAGCCGACCCGTGATCACGCTCTACAACAAGGACAGCGGGGCCGTCATCGGCCCGCTGAGCGACAAGCAGCTTGCGGACCTCATCGACCTGCTGGTCGAGGAGAGCGCCGAAGATCAGGACTACTACATCGACTCGACCACGCTCGACTACCTCGCCGAGCAAGGCGCGGACCCTGCGCTGCTGGAGATGCTGAGACCGCACGTCCCCGAGGGCGAGGAGGGCATCGAGATCGAGTGGCGCTCCGACGCCACCTGATCCTGACGACCCCATCACCCGCGTCGCGTCCCGGGACATCGTCGGCCTGAAATCGGCGCTTGAAGGGCCCCCCAGCCGTCTTTAGGCTGTGGGGCATGCCTTGCCTTACCCGGTCCGATCGCCGCTCCCTCGCCCTCACAGCCGCCGCGCTGCTCCTCGCCTGCGGCCGCGGTGAGGTCGCCGTCACCGACAGCGACAGCAGCACCGGCGACAGCACCGGCGTCGCCACCACCACCGGCGACCCGACCGACCCGACCACGCCGACCACCGGGCCCACGACCCACGGCAGCGTGACCCTCGAGACCTCGACCTCGCTCACCACCGAGGCGACCACCGTGGCGACCACGAGCGAGCCCACCGACACCACGACCGGCGAGGACACCAGTGGGTCGACCGGCGACCCGTCGAGCACGACCGTCGCCGAGAGCGCCAGCAGCAGCACCGGCGACACCGATGTCAGCAGCAGCAGTGGGGGCGCCGGGATCTGCGGCGACGGCATGATCGATCCGGGCGAGACCTGCGACGACGGCAACATCGACGACACCGACGACTGCACGGCCGCCTGTCAGCCCGCCGCGTGTGGCGACAGCGCGGTGCAGGCCGGCGTCGAGGGCTGCGACGACGGCAACATCGACGACACCGACGCGTGCACCAGCACCTGCGTCGCGGCGGCCTGCGGCGACGGCTTCATCCAGGCCGGCGTCGAGGGCTGCGACGACGCCAACCAGGTCGACGACGACGCCTGCTCGAACACCTGCATCCCGGCCGACTGCGGCGACGGCATCGTCCAGGCCGGCGTCGAGGAGTGCGACGACGCCAACGACCTCGACACCGACGCCTGCACCAACATGTGCAAGCTCGCGGTCTGCGGCGACACCGTCGTGCAGGACGGCGTCGAGAGCTGCGACGAGGGCGGCGAGACCCTCGCCTGCGACGCCGACTGCACCCTGACCAGCTGCGGCGACACCGTCGTCAACATGACCGCCGGCGAGGCCTGCGATGACGGCGCGGAGACCCTCGCCTGCGACAGCGACTGCACCAACGTGCTGTGCGGCGACAGCCTGGTCAACATGACCGCCGGCGAGGTCTGCGACGGCGGCGGCGAGACCAAGGACTGCGACAGCGACTGCACCCTCGTCACCTGCGGCGACGCCGTGCGCAACATCGCCGCCGGCGAGGCCTGCGACGAGGGTGGCGAGACCCTCACCTGTGACAGCGACTGCACCCTCGTCGCGTGCGGCGACGGCAAGCTCAACATGACCGCCGGCGAGCAGTGCGACGACGGCAACTTACAAGAGGGCGACGGCTGCTCCTCGACCTGCAAACCGCACAAGGTCGTGTTCGCCACCGGGACCGCGTTCAACGGCCTGCTCGGCGGCCTCGACGGAGCCGACGCCAAGTGCCAGCAAGCGGCGGTCGCGGCCGGCCTCAAGGGCATCTACCGCGCGTGGCTCAGCGACACGACTGGCTCGCCCTCGACGCGCTTCACCCAGTCGGCGATCCCCTACGTGCGCCGCGACGGCGTCGTGATCGCCAACGACTGGGCCGACCTCACCGACGGCGCCCTCGCGGCCGCGATCAACATCTCGGAGACCAAGGGCACCCCCGGCTCCGACGCCAACGCCTGCCAGGGCCTCAAGGGCCTCGCCCTCACCGACACCGCCACCGACGGCACCCTGTTCAACAACATGGGCACCTGCGCCAACTGGACCAGCGGCGCCGCCAACCTGCCCACCGGCGGCGGCCACTTCTCGTCCGCCAACAGCAACTGGTCGGCGTACTTCTGCTTCTATACCTGCAACTGGAAGAAGGCGATCTACTGCTTCCAGCAATAAATTTTAGGCGGTTTAATCCTAAGGTTTCTAGTAGTTAGCCCTGCTCGGAGCCGCGCCTCCACGACGTCTCCAGCGCGTCGAGCGCACGGGAGCTCGCGCCACGCCGGTCGATGTACCGGCTGGCGGTCTGCAGGCTCTTGTGACGGAGGTGCGTGGCGACGGCCGCCACGCCTCCGCCGCCGTCGGCGATGCGCGTCCCACAGGTCTTGCGCAGGACGTGGGTCGCATGCCAAGCGAGCCCGGCGTGCGCGACGAGGTCACGCATCCAGCGCGCGATGTTGTGCTCCTTGTAGTGCACCATCGCGGCGGCAGAACGCCGATTCGTGTCGCGCGACGGGGACAAATGCCCCTGTGGGCGATTACGATCCATCACTGAGGCCTTTATGTGGTCCATCTGCTCGCAACCGCCCAGACGCCACTCTTCCCCACAAAACATCACACTGCACAACACATTCGCGCCCATAGCCCCACACCGCCGCCCTTGCAAGCTATCAGCCTTACGTGTCAGCATTCGCATCTTCGCTAAAGCTACCTTCACCGAGGGGCCCGCGCGCATTCCTCAACAACACACTGGAAACAGACCAACATGAATACAAATCACGCAGATTCTTCCGAAGTACTTGGTGAGCTTCAAGATTTGCTCGAGTCGCCAGACACAAGCAGCCGCATCGCCGAAGTTGCGACTCAACGCATCGAGTCTATCAAACGCAGCATACAATATCTAGCTCATAACGAGCATCGCATCGCATTTGTGGGCCAGATCGGGATCGGCAAATCATCGATGATTGGCATTCTCGGGGGCTTGCTCGTAGGTGAGCCACCCACTGATCGTTCCTCTCTCAAGGCCAATTCGGTCCTGGCCGTGGGCGCGGGAGGAACAACAGTTTGCGAGGTCCGCATTCGCACTGCCAGATCCACTGAGCAGGACAGCGTAAGACTGACCATAGAACCATATTCTGTCGAGGAGATGCGCCGCGAGATTCGAATCTTCGCGGCTGACGAGTGGGCTCGTCGCAATAGCAGCACCGCGTCAAAGTCGGATGACGACAAAGACCCCACCCCCCGGGAGGTACAGAGAGTTATTCGAAACATGACTGGACTTGCCGAGCGCAAGGAAGCCGCGGCCGAGGCAGGCTCAAAAAAGCGTCCCGTGGATCCTCTAGATGACGCAATCGCGCAGCACGACAGCGCAGGCTCCTTGGCAAACTATCTTGTGGACAAGGCATCCCTGCTCAGCCGTACCGACACGGAGTGGCAATGGCCCAGCGATGAAAACGCCTACCGAGACCTTAAGCGCCGCTTCGATGATATCAACCACGGTCGAACCCCAACGGCGATGTTGCCCCAGCGGATCATAATCACTCTTCCGCGGGCCCTTCCCCGTCTTGCAGAAGAGTTCGATGTAGAGGTAATCGATACCCGCGGCTTCGATGGACACCTCTCTGGCCGCCGGGATATTCAAGAATTACTACGTGACGATCGCGCGCTAGTCGTCGTCTGCGTCCCGTTCAGGGATGCGCCAGGCGAATCTGTCAAATCGCTCTTAAGCGACATCGTCGCTGATGTTGAGTTCCGTGCCGCCGTAGGGCGTGTTCAACTCGTGCTGATGGACCACGGCGACGCAGAAGGCGTCAACGGCAGCGATGGAGATCGTGAGTTCGGGCAGCAACTGAAGCAAACGGAATGTGCCCGAGCGTTGCAGGCAATTGGCTTGAACGGGCTCGACGACGACCATGCCATCACAGCGTTCGATACACTGAACGATGATCCCCAGGAACTGCTCACCAGCATCGAACATCGTCTGAGACGAATGCGTTCTGACGTCAACAAGACGCTCACCGAGCAGACCCTTGACGCGCGGGCGTTCCTAGACAACATTGAAGACGTCAAACTGGAACTCGCCCGAAGCGAAGTGGACCGACGCCTCCGGATTACTTTAGAGGCAAACCGGCCCAGCGGCATTCCGATGCGAGATCCATTAGAAGGGCTCTACTCGGCCATCAACATCTGGAGGTTTGCCTCACAGGTCTACGCAACATGTCGGCGCCACGGTCGATACGCAGGCATGGATGCCTTCGCCGCTGTCCGGACTGGAGCTTCGAAAGCCGTGACCGAATGGTTCAGGCCCTTGGATATGGCCATCGCAGGAGCGTTCAGGGCGATCAATCATGATGACGAATTTACTGAAGTACTGAGTCACGTACGTCTTCGCGAAACTCAATACAAAGAAGCGCACGTTGCCTCGATTAGAAACTATGCGGACGCCATCCTGAGCGAGGTCGACGACGCTCTTACCGACGCTAACATCTGGGACAAGTGCGCTAGTGAATGGGGTGCTGGCTCGGGATTTAAGAGCCGCATCACGGCACACCTTCAGGAATGGAGTCGCGGTCAAGGTCAGTTCCAGGCGCATCAAGACCTCGCACCAGCAATTGATCTACTTATGAAAGCGGTAGGGGCTCTCAGCGCTTGATGCCGCAAGTCAAGGATCGGCGTATCCGTCGTGTTCATTCCGGTAGGCAAGTGCACGGTCCGGGGGCTTTATGGAGCCCAAGGCGTCCGTGGCTGCTGGCGCCGCAGTTGCTCGGCCAAGAATGCCGCCAGCGAGGGCTAGCCATCGGTCGCAGTGTCGCAGCGTCCCTCGATCCCTTTCCGGTCCTACTGAGAGCGGTGCCTCCGGGTTCGGATCCACCGCACGATCGCCTTGCAGAGGCTCGGCGAAGTTGCGAGAACGGTGGACCGCGCCGCACCGCGCGCCGACCATGGACGCCAGGATCAACGCCTACCGCAGGCAGCTTGCCGAGCAGCTCGGGTCGATCGACATGCGCGCGGTCCCGGGCTTCGGCACGGACGGCGCGCCGCTCGGCGTCGACCTCGCCGCCACGATGGTCCTGCCGCGCTTGCGCTCGACCGATGACGACGCACAGCTGCAGTCCCTCGGTGACGTGCTCGCGCAGCACCGCCATGTGGTGCTGCATGGCGAGCCGGGTTCGGGCAAGACGACACTGCTGAGCTACTTGTGCCTGGCCCATGCGAGCGACGCGAGCGAGCTCCTCGCGCGCATCGAGGCCCGGCGCAAGACAGCCGAGCCGCCAGCGCCGCACCATCTCGTGCCCGTCCTGCTGCGACTGTCGAGCTTCGTGCCCAAAGGCGACACCGCCAGCGAATTTGCGGCATTCGTGCGCGATCAACTCGTGGTCTTCCCCGAGCCCGTGATCGCCGCTGTGATGCAGGCTCTGGAAGAAGGTCGTGGGCTCGTATGCCTCGACGGCCTCGACGAGGTCTCCGACGACCCGACCCGCCGCCGCATCGCCCGGTCATTCGAGGCGTGGACGCGGCAGCACACCAGCCGCTGCTGGGTGACGACACGCAAGCACGGCGCGTTGACCCTGGCCGATCACTTCGGGGCCTTCGAAGTCGTGCCGTTCGGGTGGGCAGAGATCCGCGAGTACCTGATCCGCCGCGAGGCACCCCGTGAGGGTGATCTCGCCGCAACGGAGGAGCGGGCCGAGGCGTGGTTGCAGCGCCTGCAGGAGCGCCCGCAGCTGCTCGAGCTGGTGCGCCTGCCGCTGCTCCTCGTCCTCGCGCTGGCCGTCGAGGCGGCGGACCACCGGTTGCCCGTCGAGCGGGTGCATCTGTACGAGAGCGCGATCACGATGCTGGTGCGGACCTGGAACGAGGAACGCCGGCCGGATGCGCTGGTCCGACGAACGGGCGAGGTCGTCGATGCCGACGAGATCCGTCGCGCGCTCGCGGCCGCCGCGTTGTCGCTGCATGAACAGCGGCGGCTAGGTGGTCCGGTGCCGCGCGGCGAGCTCCACCGCCTGCTCGCGGACGAGCTCGGTACCGCAGCCCGGGCGGATGGGGCGCTCGAGGTGTTCGAAAAACAGGCGGGGCTGCTCGTGCGTGTGGGCGACGATCTGCGCTTCTGGCACGCGAGCTTCGGCGAATTCCTCGCGGCGACGGCCCTTGCCCAGGCGTCACGCAAACGACCGCTGCGGCTGCTACGGACGGCGAGCTCGAGCGAGGGCCGCGAGGTCGTCCGGATGGCGATCAGCTGGGTGCGCACCCTCGGCGGAGATCCGCAGCTGGCGTCGCAGCTGTTCGATGAGCTGCTGGCCGAGGGCGCGGGCGGCCCATGGACGCGGGTATTCGGCGCACATGTCCGATTGGCGGTCGATGTCGTGCGTGACGGACATCCGCTCGACGATGCCGGCTTCTCGCGGGTCGTCGCGCGGGTGATCGATGTCGTCGAACGCGCACCGCTGGGGCGCAACACGGAGCTCCTGACCCACCTGATCGAGGCGCGCCCGGCCCATCTGTGCCCGCCAGAGCTCGCGGACCGGCTGCTTGCGCTGATACGCCAGCCGTTGCTCCTGCCGCCGCACGTATCCGCCGCATTGATGAGGTGGATCGGTCGGCTCACGCCGCGCTCAGCCGACGCGCGCGCCTGCTGCGAGACAATGCTCGCGCGTAGCGACGACGGCGGGCGCGGATGGGCGGCGCTCGGGCTGTTGCGCGCGGGGATCGTCCGCGAAGACGTGTGCGTCGCGGTCACCGCGTCGCTTGCTCGTCGGGCCGAGCCGGGCTGCATGCCCGAGACCCAACTCGCGGCCGAGCTCGCCCCGGAGCGCGGACGCCTGCTCCCGGGGCTGCGGAGCCTGTGGGATGGGTTACCGGCGCCGTCAGGCCCGCGGCCGGGCTTCGAAGGCCCCGACCGGGCACAGAAACTCCGCCTCGCCGTGGCCACGTTGCTGGCGTTGCTCGCGGACGAGGGCGAGGACCTGCTCACCGCCCTGCTCGCGGAGGTGGTCGCCGCACGGACGAACCATGAGACCTCCAGCCTCCCGCTGCGCTGGCTCGCCTGTCGCAGCGAGCCGGCGCGGCGTCGGATCGGCGACGCGCTCGTCGACCCCGACGAGCATGTGCGCAACGCCGCGGTCGAGGCGCTTCGCGCGATGCTCGGGCGCGCAGAGCAGGCCGACACGGCGGCAGACGCGGCGTTCGAGGCCCTGCAACGGGCGCAGGGGCGGTTTCCGACGCCGATGGAGGTCCTCGCCAGGATCCGCGATTTGCCGCCGTTCCGCGACGAGCGCACCGTGCTCGATAGTCTGTGTTCGCTCGTGGAGCCCGACCGTGGCGCCTTCCCTACCGCCCTCATGCGCCGCTGGTCGTCACTCCCTGCCGAAGCCCACGAGCTGCGGTGGCTGCTCGCGGGGCTGCTGTGGCTGGCGGCCAGGCGATCGCGTCATTCCGACGTGGAGGAACTGGCCGGGTTCCTGCGCGCTGCCACCACGGATGCGGACCCGACCATCGCTGTGATCTCGGCCAACCTGCTCCACGAGGCGTGGGACCGCCTCACCGCCCCCACGCGCAAGTCGATGATGCACGCATGGATCCGCGGCTTGCAGCATCCCGACGTGTGCGAGCGGGGCGAGCCGGTCGGACCCGTATGCCGCGCGGCGTGGAACGGGCTGCGGTGGCGGTTCGCGGCACTCGACGCGGACGGACGCACAGCCCTCCGCGCGTCGCTGACCGGCCCGCATGCTGTCGCGGCGACGATCGCCGCGCTGCTGTGGTTGCACGACGTCGACGAGGCACCGCGATGCCGGGCGCTGCTCTGCGAGAGCCTGCGCAGCGACGACCTCCAGCGGGTCTTCGTCGCCTATCAGGGGCTCGAACGAGACGCCGGAGCGCACGGGCCAGAACTGCTCGAGCGCTGGTTCGAGGCGGCGATTCGCTTGGCGCTGGCCGGATGGGCACCGGGCATCCAGGGCGTTAAACCACCGACGCGTGCGCTCGTCGAGCTGTTCCTGAACACCCCGTGTAAGCGCAGCGAGGCGTCGGAGCTCGATCTAGATTCGACTGAGAAGTGGCTGGCCGAGCACCCGGACGCACTCGAGCTCGCCGTTGCGTCGATCGCGACCAACGCATCGCCCGACGTTCGTCACGTCCAGCTGCTCGCGGCCTGTCTCCGCACCGCGGAGCGTGTGGAGACGCTGATCGCCAGGACCACCGGCGAAGGATCAGCGCTTGTCGGCGGGGCGCTGTCTGCGGTCCGACGGGCGTATATCTTCGCCAGGTCGGACACGCCGATCAACGCGGCGCTGCGATCCGCCCTCCGTACGCTGCTGCAAGAAGCCCTGCGCAGCGACGACCTGGCGACCTTGCGCAGGGCGGTGCAGATCGGCGACGACTTCCATATCTCGGCCGCCGGACTCTCGGCAGCACGGGGTCTACTGCTCGACACCGACGATCTGGCGGCGCGACGCATCGCGATCAGGCGCTGGTCGTCGTTCGAATGTCCGCCCGAGCAGCGGGAAGCGTCCGCGCACAAGTACTTCGGGCGGGGGCTCGTCGACCTCGTGGCCGTGCTCCGGCCCTGCCTCGCTGACGTCGAGCCGTTGGCCGCCATCGAAGCCGGTCTGTTGCTCCGCCGGCTCACGGGCGAGGTCGAACCGCTGCAAGCGACCTGTCACGCGCTTCTGGCCGCGCCGCACGTCGAGGCGACACAGCCCATAGTCGAGCTCATCGAACGTGACGCCCGGCTCGGCTTCTTGCTCGACACGGAGCGGACCCGCGAGCTTCACCGGGCCGTGGGCTTCGCGCGACGTGCATGCGCACGGACCTGGGCGGTGCTCGCGCTCGACGACCTCGAAGCCGGAGATGTCCCGATGGCCATCCGCGAGCTGTTCGGCGAGCCAGACGAGCGCGGGTGTCGACCGGGATGGGTCGACTGGATCCTCCAACACCGGCCGGAGTGGCTGGCGCAGCTCGAGCCCCGGATCGTCGACTTCGTCGCACGCGAGGAGTTTCCGTGGGTCCGCGAGTTCGCCCACCAGCTCTGCGAACGCAATGCGCTGACGCCGCCGATCCTGGCGGCGTTTACCGACCGTTGGCGCGAGTGGCTCACCAGCGAGTGGTCGAGCGACGACAGCTGCTTCGCGGACTTTGTCGGCATGTCGGCGATCCCGGACGCCGCGGCCCTGACGGTCTGGCGCGAACAGCTGCGCTCGTCGGAGCCCGAGCTTCGGGAGCGGGCCGCCCTCGCGCTCGGCATGTCCGGGGCGATCGACGACGAGCTCGCCGACGCGCTGATCGACATCTACTTCGCCTGGCGTCCGCCGGCCGCGCAGCGAGCATACGCGTGTCTGCGCCGACCGGAGTGTGCGGCAGTCTTCGGCGCCCGACGGCGGGCCCGAGCGTCCCGCTGGCAGACGCCGGAGGACGCGTCGGAGATCCTGATGCTGTGGTCGAGCGAGGAGTGCGCGCTCGACCGAGACGTCACGCTGCCGCTGTTGCGCGCCGCCTCGGGACGTGAAGACGCCTGGGCAGCCTTTCGCGAGGCTGAGCTGCTCGAGTCGATCGACGGCCCTGCCGGGCTCGTGGCGATGACGGCCCTTGCCCACCGCTCGACCCAGGCAGCCGCCTGGCTGGTCGAGCGCGGTCAAACGCACCCTGCAGCCGACGCGCGGCTCTGGCAGGCGCTCCAGCACCCCGAAGGATCATGGGAATGGGAGCTCGCCGCAGCGCTGCTGCTGCCCGGGGCGAGCGACGACCCGCGTGTCCCGCGGCTACTCGCCGGGGTCGCGGCCACGGGCGACCAACTGTGGGCCGAGAAGGCGATCTGGCTGCTGGCCGGCATCTCGCGGGAACGGGCGCTCGTGGCGATCCTCGAACGCCTCGTGCACGAAACAGGTGGCCACCGGGAGGCTAGCAGATGGCTCATGGCCCTGTCTCGCGGCCGCCGCCCCGGCAGTCCACCTAGACACCGCGGTCCGCCACCCGAACGGGAGGAGGCTGACGAGGTGCCGACCACCGACATCTTCATCCGGCGCCCCGGCGAGCTCCTGCGCTACGCCTCGACGCTCGACCACCTGGTGGAGGCGCTGATCGAGCTCGAGCCGCAGCTCAAACTCGACCTGCCCGGCGCGACCGCGACGCTGCTCGCGGGCGACGCGGCACGCTGGTCGGAACTGTGGCGACGAGCGAAGGTCGGAGAGGCTCGACCCGAGGAGATCGACGAGCTGTGCGGCATCGTCGACCTGCGACCCAACGACGGACCGGGCCAGCGGCTCGCGCGGCTTTACTGGCGCCTTAAGCTGCCCGAGTCCGCGTTGCTCGAGGGCGACGCGCCCGCATCGACCGTCGCCGCGCTCGCCCGCAACGGCGCGTCCACACTCGAGCTGCTCGTCGAGCTCCTCCGCCACGCCTTCGACGATGACGCCGGGCTACGGCGATTCATGGAGGCCTTCGGGCTGCGCAACGCACTCCCCGGTGCTGTCGTCCCTTTCGAGGACCTCCAATATGGTGCCAGCGAACTGCTGGTGCGACGCGAGCTCACGACCGAAGCGGTGGAGCTGATGAGCAGACGCGGGCTAGTCGCGCCGGAGGACTTCCATGCATGGAACCTCGCCAAAGTACAGCGGTGACGACGTCAACCCGCACGGGGGACGCCGCGCTTCGTTTGCCGCGGTCATGGCCCACCGTTCGAGGGCGACGGGCTGGCGTCGGACCTGGGTCCTAATGATGTGTGCCCTACCCATCCACGAGCGCAAGACGCTTGTCGCCGCTGCGCGGCTTCAAGCGTCTCTAAAAGCCTCCAAGACGAGGGCTGATTCCCGCGAGTGTCGGGCACTCGCGGGAACTCAGGACCTGCGCGGATTTGTGAACTACGACGCGGACTTGCGGCGAAAAGGCAAGCGACCTCAACAGGTTGTGAATTACCGCGTTTTTCATTCTTCCAGCAGTAGTGATTAGGCTAATTGATCCTGTGATTGTTGGCGCTTCACACCTGTTCGATCATGTTTCGACGCGTATTGCCGGCTTGCGGCCTCAAGCGACCAGAGTCCTCCGGGACCTCAGCCCGTTTCACCGCCGCCGCGCGACAGGGCGTGGGCAATGCCGCCTCGCAGGTCGCCGAGGGTCACGATGTCGCCAAAGTCGAGGCCGAGCTTGACGAGCGTCTGCGCGACCTCCGAACTGATCCCGGTGAGCACGGTCTCCGCGCCGAGCAGACGAACGGCGCGCGCCAGGCCGAGCAGCGCATCGGCGACATGGGCGTCGATCGTCCGGACACCCGTAATATCGAGGATCACCGCGCGCGCACGCTGCTGGACGACGCCCGCGAGCAGCGTCTCCATGATGAGCTGCGCCCGCACGCGGTCGATCGTGCCGATCAGCGGCATGACGAGCACGCCGCGGGCGACCGGGATGAGCGGCGTCGACAGCTCGATCAGCGCCTGACGCTGGGACTCGATCATCTGCTGCTGCAGCGCCGCTCGCTCCTCCTCGGCCCGCTTGAGGGGGGTGATGTCGCTGATGATGCCGCAGATCGCGGTGACCTGGCCCGCGGGGTCGCGCAGCGGGAAGCGCAGCGACCAGTAGCTGCACTCGCTGGCGGCGCCGAGGCCACGGTTCTCGCGCGTGAGCGGGCCGTCGGCGGCGAGCACGGCGGCGTCGTCCTGGCGCCGCTCCGCGCCGATCTCCGGGCCGAATACGGCGAGGTCGTCGTGGCCGATCACCTCGGCCGGCGAGCGTCCAAGGCTGCGCGTGAACTCGTCGTTGGCGTATAGATAGCGGCCCTCGGGGTCCTTGGCGAAGATCGCCAGCGGCGAGCGATCGGCGAGCGCTTGCATCAACTGCTGGCGTCGACGAAGCTCCTCCTCCTCGGTGACATCCCGAACCTCGCAATAGATCAGGTAAACGACGCCGTCGTCGTCGCGTAGCACCGCGTTGTACCACTGGCAGACGACCATCTCCCCGTCCTTGCGGACGTTGTGATTGCGGCTGTGACGGACCTCGCCGGTGGCGAGGGCCTGAAAGATCGCGTCGACGTGGGGACGTGCAGGTTCGGGCACGAGCAGCGCGAAGTGGCGGCCGAGCGCCTCGGCCTCCGGCCAGCCGAACACGACCTCGGCCTGGCGGTTCCACCCCGCGATCTTGCCCTCCATGTCGAGCTCGACCAGCGCGAGCGAGGAGCTGTCCTTGAGGTGCTTATTTCGTCGTTGCACGCGCGCGAGCTCGCGCTCGGCCCTCGCCTCGTCACCAGCTTGCATGGCCTGCATACTAGCTCGGATCTTGGTCGCCCGGGGTGGGTCTGGTGCGCCCCGGGCGTGCACGCCCAGATCCCTTTGAGCGGACCCGGGGCTATCCGCGTTGGTGCTCTGCGTCGTGGTGTGGGCGCGGACGGCTCACTCCCAGCACAGCGCGACGTCGATCGCCTCGCGCATCGTGAAGTCGAGCTCATAGAGCTCGATGACCTCGAAGCTCTCGACCGGCCACAGCGTGTTGCCGTTGCACGACGCGAAGTAGTGCGAGTCCTCGAGGCGGATCTTGGTGTAGCCGGGGTGACCGGCCCACATCAGCGCGTTGGACAGCGGCACGCCGCGGCCCTGGTCCTCGCAGATGTTCTCGCGGCAGCGGGTGCGGCGGAACACGACCCCGTCGCTGCCGGCGTAGTCCGAGAAGCAGCCGTTGCCCATCCGGATCGCGTCGACGTCCTCGACGATCCCGAGCGCCATGTCGCCGTCGAAGATCACGCCGACGCCCGACGGCGAGTTGTTGCCGTCGATCATGCCGCGACGGATCTCGAC